>CAZQJI010000004.1:0-12865 GCA_964593475.1 uncultured Bacteroidota bacterium
TTTGCAAGATTTAAATATGATTCAACAAGATTTTCCTGTTTTGGTTTCGTTTGCAAGACATACCAGTTTAAATCCAATTTCGCCTCACCTCGCTTAAATTTATTTTTAATTTAAAAAATACTCCACTTGAAAAATTTTTTAATTTTTCCCGCCGTTGGAATCAACTTCAAAATTTGATTATACTAAATTCCCGGCTTGCCCGCTATTTTACCCCAAACCCATTAACCTTTGCCTTCACTTTTAAGCTTTATCCTTATCTCTATCTGCGCCATAATAATCGTAATACCTGTAATAGCGGTAATATCTGTAATAAGTTCCGTAGGTTGAGCTTGCGTCAAAGTTATTTAATAGAACACCGATGACGCTTCCACCAACTCTGTGGATCATTTCCCTTGCCTTATCAAGGACATCAATTTCGGTTTTTCCTGCTGAGGCGACAAGCAGGACACCATCAACTTGGCTTGCAATGATCAAAGCGTCGGTCACAGCAACAAGCGGTGGAGTATCAAAAATAACCATATCATAATTTAATTTGAGATACTCAATAAATTCTTTCATCTTCTCAGAGCCAAGCAATTCAGCCGGATTCGGAGGGACAACGCCACACGGGACAAGATATAGATTTTCAATATCAGTTTGCTTGAAAATTTCTTCAATCTCAGCTCTGCCGAATAAATAATCTGTGAGCCCGGGTTCTCTCTTAACGCTGAAGACCCTGTGCAAAACAGGTCTTCTAAGGTCAGTATCAAGCAAGACAGTTCTTAATCCGGCGGTTGCCATCGTGATTGCAAGATTTGAAGAGGTTGTTGATTTACCTTCTTTCGGAGCACTACTTGCAACGACAATGGATTTAATTTTCCTGTCAAGTTTCGCAAATTGTATCCCGGTTCTTAAAACCCTGTATGCTTCGGCAACGGGTGATTTCGGGCTCAGGTGAGTTATTAGATGTGCTGCGATGTTTCGTCCTTCATCTTTTTTGAGTTGCTTACCGTCAAGTTTAGCTTCAACTTCAATTACTGGAATTGCGGAGAGAACCGTAAATCCTCGTCTTTCAATTTGTTCAGGTGTCTTTACAGTTCTATCAAAGTATTCCTTGACGAAGACAATTCCAACTCCAAGCCCGAGACCAACGATTATACTAAGTATCAGGTTAAGATATATCTTAGGGCTTACAGGTTTTGTTCCCGGCGTTGCATAGTCAATTATTTGAACATATCCAAATTGCGATTGCTCCGCTATCATTGCTTCTTGATATTTTTCCTCAATCAAAAGATAAAGTTTTTCACTGCTCATTCTTGCGCGTTCAAGTCGTGCATAGTCAATTAATTTTGCCGGGATTGTTTCAAATTTCTTGTTTAATTGTTCAATTAATCTTTCAATTTCTTTCTTTTTCGCTTCGTATGCCGTTAATTCAATTTCGGTCAACAAGATTTTTTGTTTCAACTCTTTTACAAAGCCCGTCGGGTCATAGGTTTGTGTCCCGGGGCTTCCTGAGCTAGCAAATCCCGTCTTTAAAAATTCCGCAATCTTTTCCTGTAATTTCTTTCTTAACGAGGCAAGTTGTTCATCTATTTCTCTCAAGCTTTTGCTCAAGACCTCCTGGCTTCCAACTTTTGGATTTTGTGCGATTATCTGATCACGTGTAACTTCAAGTTTTGCTATTTCTTCTTGCAGATACTTTATGTATGGGTCAAGCGCCTCTGTTGCGACTTTGACAAACTCTGGTTCAATCTGTTTTATTTGTTCAAAGTATGCATTTAATTTTTTCTGTGCCGATGAAATTTCAACTATTGCTTCACCGCGTTTTGATTCAAGGTCGGAAAGTTGCTCAATGAGTTTTTTGGATTCCTCATCAAGTGCGACAACCCCTGCAGATTTCATATAGTTTTCAAGCTGATTTTCGGCTTGGTCAAGAAGTTTTCTTTTATCTGCAAGTTGTTCTTCAAGAAACTTTCGCACACTCCTTGATTCATTTCGGCTCATCATAAGGTTTCGCTCGTAGTAAGCGTCAGCAAAAGTGTTAGCTATTAAAGCTGCCTCTTTCGGGTTTTTGCTTCGGACGGTGATTTTGATTATATCTGCATCGCGCGGGGATTCAATTTTGACATCTTTTTGAAACCTTTCAATTATCGTCTCAATTTTAGCAAATGGCTTAATTCCTTCTTTCAGTTCTTTTCTTGAGGGTCTGATTATCAGAATTGTGTCTTTTTTATCGTTGAGGTCAACATAAACTCTGTCAATTAATTTCTTTGCAACTGTTTCTGCAAGTGAGCGACTTTTAAGAATTTCAATTTCATTTTTAATGTTTCTTTGCTCGGAAAGTCCCGTTATATCAAACGCTTCTGTCAAGCCAAGTCCCTTTTTCCCTTTCTCAATCAAGACAACCGATGTTGATTCGTAAATCGGATCCTGCATAAATGTGAAAATAGCTGTTGCGAGAACAACAAGAATGAAGACCAAGATTATCAACCATTTGCCTCTGTAAAGAACCTGTATGACTTCATATAAATTGATGGTCTCTTCTTCAGATTGAAAAAAAGGTTGTCCGTTAACATTTGTTTTTTCCATAGTTGTTAAGAGCGATCATTTTGTTTTTCCCATAAAAAACTTTTGTCATTCACAATATAAAAACTCAAAAAATAAAAGTCAAGTGAATGCGTGACTCAAATCACAGGGTTTGGATAATAGTCCACACCATTTGCTCAATATTAGCCAGATTCTTTCAATTTTGATGCGGGGAATTTTAAAGCGGTTTAAATTTTTTCGCCCTTTCAATTATGGCACGGGCTTTGAAATATCTTTATTTTAGAAAATTAAACAAAAATTTAAAGTTGAGTTTAGATGAGAATAAAAAAATTTGTTGCGCCAACTTTAAGAGAAGCAACGGAGATGTTGAAAAAAGAACTTGGGGATAACGCTATTATTCTTGGGACGAGAAGAATAAAGCAACCCGGTCTATTGGGTTTCTTCAAGCCAGAATTAATAGAGGTTGTCGGAGCTATTGAAGAGGAAAAAGTGAAAAGCAACTCGGGATACACAGGGACGAGCACGGTTGAATTGTTGAAAAAGATGACAGATGAGATTGAGTCCAAAAGGAGAAATTTGTTAAACGATGAAAAGCAGGGGTCTGGCTTTGAAAAATATAATTATAGTGAGATTAAAAATGAACTTGAAGAAGTCAAGCAGGTGCTAAATGAGTTAACGGAGCATCTGAAATATAAAGGGTCAAGCCAGTATCCTTCTGCTTTGAAAAAGGCATTTGTGAATTTGATTGAAAAAGAAGTTGAGGAGGAGCTGGCAAACAAGATAGTTCGTGCGGTTTTAGTTAAGTTGAATGGAGAAGAGTTAAGAGATGAAAAAATTGTTGAAAATGAGGTCATAAATGTCATCTCTGAGCTTTTAAAATTTTCAAAGCCGGTTAAGCCGATGAGAAGAAAGACATTTGTTCTTGCTTTCGTTGGTCCGACCGGGGTGGGTAAGACGACAACTGTTGCGAAGTTAGCAGCAATTTATAAGCTTTTTGAAAACGCCCGTGTTGCGCTGATTTCAGCTGATACCTACAGGATTGCAGCAATTGAGCAACTTCAAACTTTTGCAAACATTGCAAACATTCCCATGGATGTCGCCTATACTCCAGAGGATATGTCACGGCTTGTGAGAAAGCATCAGGATAAAGACATAATTTTGATTGATACGGTCGGAAGGAATCAAAGACAAACTGAACATATCGCAGAGCTCGGGAAATTTATAAAAAGTGCTGATCCAGATGAAGTTCATCTCGTTTTAAGTGCGACATCAAGTTATAAAAACATGATTGATGTCTATAATCGTTTTAAATCACTTCTCCCAAATAGATTGATTTTTTCAAAGGTTGATGAGGCAGTTTCACTTGGATATATTCTGAATGTCGCTTACAAGACGAAGTTACCGCTTTCTTACATTACCACCGGTCAGAATGTCCCGGATGATATCGCAGTTGCGGAGCCCAAAGTAATTGCCAACTTAATTTACAGGGAAGTTTTGATATGATTTTTGATCAGGCGGAAAAATTACGGAATTTGGTTCGTGAAAAAACAGAAGATAAAAATTTTAATGCGCATGTCATAGCAATTGGAAGCGGTAAAGGTGGGTGCGGGAAGACAAATATAATTTTAAATCTTGCTTTGATTTTGAGCAAGAATGGCAAAAAAGTTTTGCTCTATGATGCGGATTTGAATCTTGCAAATGTTGATATTCTTCTCGGGATATCTCCGAAGTATAGATTTCTTGATTTCATTCGCGGGGATGCGGGACTTGATGATGTTTTGGTTGATGTGAGAGAAAATTTGAAACTTTTACCGGCAAATTCTGGAACTTTAAACTTTCCGAAAATTTCAGGAGATAGATTGATACAGGTTATAAACGAGATCCTTCAAATGGAGAAAAATTTTGATTTTATTCTCATTGACACACCAGCGGGGATAGGTGATGAGGTCATAAAGATACTTGGATATTCTGACGATTTCATTCTTGTTGTGACGCCGGAACCAACTTCAATTATGGATGCTTATGCGGTTGTAAAACTTGTTTATTATCAAACCGGGAAATCAAATGTTAAGTTAATTGTCAACAATGTCAATGCCTCTGTTGATCCGGTTGAAATCGCAAATAGATTATCTTTGGCAAGTGAAAAATTTCTCGGTGTAAAGATAAATTACATTGGTTCAATTCCATATGACCCATTTGTTTCAAAGTCAGTTATGCTTCAGAAGCCATTTGTTGAGGCATTTCCGAGGTCAAGTGCTTCAATTGCTTTGAACAGAATTGCATCAAATCTTCTTTCACTTGATAAAATAAAAAAACAAAAATCATTTTTCGGGAGGTTGGTTGAAGCATGCGGGCTGTGATTTTTCAAATCGGGCTTCTTCTGTTTTTTGTTTCAATTGTAACATTCTGGTTGCAGGGGACGGATATAATTGTTGCCGTTGTTAAGTCATTCGTTCTTTTCGTCGCATCAACAATGCTTATGTTTGTGCTGGCTTATCTGTTTATCTATTTGAAACAGGGTGAAGATGAGACGAGGTCAAATTTTAACGAGATGAAAAATGAATTGTCTGAGGTTCAAGAGCTCAATGGCTCAAATGTTCAAAATTAAAATTAACAGGAGGTTGAGAACATGGCTTCTGTTGGTTTAATGCACAGGGAAGAGAGTGAGACGCCGGAAAAACTTTTCAAACTTTACAGGAGAACCCGTGACCCTGAGATAAAGAAAAAGTTGATGCTTCTTTATGCCGATTTTGTGCGAAATATAGTAAGAAAAATGAATTTGGTATTTTCCGGGTCTTTGCTTGGTGAGGATGACCTTGTTGGTATGGGGATGATTGGATTAAGTGATGCAATTGATAAATTTGACCCGAAAGTCGGAGTTAAATTTGAAACTTATGCTTACACAAGAATAAGAGGTAGCATAATTGATGAAATAAGAAAACTTGACTCTCTTTCAAGGTCTGTGAGAAATAAAATTGATAAGATTGATAGAGCTCGCATCAAGCTTGAAAATGCAATTGGAGATAGGGCAGAGGGTTATCTTATTGCAGATGAAGCCGGGTTAAGCGTTGAAGAGTATGATCATATTGCAACACTTGAACAAACTTCAAAAAATGTATCTTTCAATTTGAACATCGGGGATAACACCGAACTCGGGGATTTGATAAAAAGCGATGTGAAAAATCCGGAGGAAAATTTGCTTGAAAATGAAGTGAAGCAGGCAATTGCAGATGAATTGAAAAAATTATCTGAAAATGAGCGCCTCATCATCGTGCTTTATTACTATGAAGAGTTGACATTTAAAGACATCGCTGAAATTTTGAAGTTGAGTGAGTCAAGGGTTTCGCAGCTTCACGCAGGGGCTTTAAGGAAAATTCGTGAATCATTGAAAAGCAAATTCTCATTTTGAAGATGAGCGGGATAAAACAAAAAATTCAGAACATAATTCAACTTGTTCCGTTTCCAGCGGTTGCGATGGAGGTTGTTCGGCTTGTTGATAATCCAAAAACAAGCGCAGCTAAACTTGGCGAGGTTATATCGCAGGATCAGGCGCTTGCAGCGAAAGTTTTAAAAGTTGCAAACTCCCCATTTTATGGATTTCCAAAGCAAATCTCAACGATTAACTTTGCCATCGTTGTTTTAGGATTTGAGACATTGAAAGAAATTGTTTTAAGCGTTTCGCTTGCAAGTTCTCTTGCAAGCAAACTTGATAAAGATTTTGATCTTGAAAAGTTCTGGAGACATTCGCTTCTCGTCGGGTTGATGACGAAGCATCTTGCGAAGGATTTAAATTACAGGGTTTCGGGTGAAGCATTTATTGCAGGATTGTTGCATGATATCGGGATTCTCGTCGTAGCGCAGTATTTCAAAAAAGAGTTTCAGCAAATAATTCAAATCGGAAAAAGGGGTGAATTTTCATTTGAGCAAATTGAGCGTCGGTTTCTTGATAATTCAACGCATTATGAAATTGGTTCATTACTTGCTGAGAAATGGAATTTTCCGGATCAACTTGTTGAAGCGATTGCTTTCCATCATCAACCACATTTAGCGCCGAAAAATCCTTTGCTTCCGGCAATTGTCTATCTTGCCGAATATGTTTGTTTTAAACTCGGGCTTGAAAATATTGAATACGCAGATCACGATAAATCGTTTGCTGAAGATTTGCCATCAGTTCTTGAAGTTTTAAAACTTGATGAAAGTTTTCTAAATGATGGTTTTATTGAGACATACAGGGCGAAAATTCAAGCAGATGTGGTAAAAAATCAAATTTTTTCAGGTGAAATGTGATGGGGAAATCAGCAAGAAATAATCCGGAGATAATTGAAGAACTTTTACCTCAAATTGAAAAATTTATTGAGTCCCGTGAGCTTTATATAAAAGCGCTTGAGAGGACAATTGACATCTTAAAGCGTGAGATTGAACTCAAAACGAGGGCAAATTCTGATTTCAAAGATTCAATTGACGAAATTCTTTTAATTCAGCGCCTCTCAACAAAAATAAGCACTTCTTTAAATTACGAGGACATAGTCACAGAGTTGATTGAGTTAACACGGCAGATAATACCTGTCTTAGATTGCAATGTTTATGTGTGCGATGGAGAAACAAAGAGATTGGAAAAACTTTCAAATCGCAGTGGAGAGTATCTTGATAAAGTGATTGAGTCATATGTTGAGGATGGGATAATTGATTATGTGCTGAAGGAAAAAAGAAGCATCGTTCTGCCGGATATAAACAATTCTCTTGGCGAGTTCAACGAGAGAAATTTTGTTCTCGTCCCGCTTGTGTTAAGAAATGAGGGCATTGGGGTTTATTTAATTCACACGGATAAGAAACAGAAGGATTTCACAAATCAAATTTTGCTTTTGCTTTCAATTCTTGCAAATCAAACTGCTGTTGCTGTTGAAAATTCCAGAAATTACAACGCCCTTTTGAAGGCAAATGAAGAATTGAAGATAACACAGGCGCAGATGATTCAAGCAGCGAAACTTGCGGCGGTGGGAGAACTTGCTGGGGGAATTGCCCACGAGATAAACAATCCGCTGCAGGTTCTTCTCGGACACATTCAACTTATGCAACTCGGGCGTGACCTTCCCAAAAGAATTGAGATAGTAAAAGAGCAAATTGAAAAAATCGCTCAAATAACGAGACGACTTTTGAATTTCTCAAGGAAAGTTCCTGAGGATTTCAAACTTGAGCCAGTCAATGTGAATTTCGCAATTCAAGAAATTATGACGCTTGTAAGTTATCAATTCAAATACAACGACATTGAACTTGTTTTGAAACTTGATCCAGCACTTCCGATGATTTATGGAAATAAAATTTACCTTCAACAGGTCTTTTTGAATATGATGATAAATGCAAAAGATGCGATGCCAAACGGTGGAAAACTTATAATTGAAACTGAATCCGACAACGGGAATGTGATTATAAAATTCACTGACACAGGAGTTGGTATCCCTGACGAAATAAAAGAGAAAATTTTTGAGGCGTTTTTTACGACGAAAGGGAGCAGGGGAACAGGACTGGGGCTTTCAATAAGCAGATGGATTATTAAAAAGCATGGCGGAGAAATTAAAGTTGAAAGTGAAGTCGGTAAAGGTTCAACTTTTATAATCGTTCTCCCGATAAATCCAGAACAAAATTCAAAATAAAAAAATAAGCAAATGCCAATGGTTAATTTAAACGAAGGATTTTACTTTCTGATTCTTTTTACCGCTTTGATTTTTGTGGTTGCGTTAATCGGGCTTCGGTTTATTTTGAAAGTCATCAGGGGAAGCGAGGTGAAAGAGATTAAAGAAATTGAAGTTTTTGCCGATAAAAGTTTTGAAGATTATTTGAGCGAGGAAAGTTCACAAAATCAAAAAAATGAAGAGAAAGGGTTTGAAAATGAAAATTTTGAGGTTCGCAGTGAAACGATTGATTTCAACGAGAGCGAGATTTTGAAACTTGCTAAAAAATACAGCGTTGGTCAGGGCGAAGTTGAATTGCTTCTTAATTTGAGATCAAAAAAGAAAGCAAGAAACGGAGATTATGAAAAGATAATCAGCGAAATTGAAAAAGGGCTTGATATGAGAAAAGTTGCCAAAAAATATAAAATTGGATGCGGAGAGGTTCAACTCCTTTTAAATTTGAAAAACACGAATCAAAAAATCCTCTGGAAAAAATGGAAATAAAATTCGGATGAGAAATGATAAAAGGGATTTACACATCGGCGGTTGGAATGATGCCAAATAAACTCAAAATTGATGTCATAGCAAACAATCTCGCAAACATTGATACAACCGGATTTAAGAAAGACAACATCTTCGTCAGAATTCTTAAAAATTCAGTTCTTGATTTGAACCAGAATGGCGGGAATGAATTGAGCGGACTTTACATAACTGAATACACAAGTTTTGAACAGGGAAATTTAAAACAAACAGGAAATCCGTTTGACATCGCAATAAATGGAAATGGATTTTTCGTCGTCCAGACGCCTGATGGATTAAGATACACAAGGAACGGAAACTTCACACTTTCGGAAGATGGAAGGATTATCGATTCAAACGGTTATTCTCTTGTCGGTTCGGGTGGAGAGATAAAAATTCCGGATGCAAGGAGCTTGAAAAATGTTGATGTCAGGATAACGCAAAATGGCGAGGTTTATGTCAACGATAAGTTTGTTGACAGGATAAAAGTTGTATGGTTTAGAGATTTGACAAAGTTGAGGAAGGACACGGCGACAAGTTTTATCGCTGGTGAAGGTGCGGAGGAAATTGAATTAACAAACGGATATGAGATTTATCAGGGATTTCTTGAAGATTCAAATGTGAATGCGATTGAAGAAATGGTTCGGATGATTGAAGCAAGCAGAATTTATGAGTCAAGTTATAAAGCTGTTCAACATCAAGATGAGACATTAACAAAAGCAAATGAACTCGGGAGATTGTGATGATTTATCTGACAAGTTACAAAGATGGAGAAAAATTCTTTTGTAAACTTGAATTTTCTAAAGATGGTTTTGTGGTTGAGGGTTTCGGTAGGTCTTTCTGGTGGACTTTTATCTTCTGTTTTTTAAAGGGTTTGATTTTTGAGTTCAAATTAAAAACAAAAAAATTTTTCCAAAGATGGAGAGAGCATTGAGAACAGCAGCAACCGGAATGTATGCACAGCAGATAAACATTGATGTCATAGCGCATAACCTTGCAAATGTTAATACAACTTCGTTTAAAAGAAGCAGGGTTGAGTTTCAGGACTTGATGTATCAGATTCTGAAATCACCAGCTTCATCAGGTCAGAATGGAAATGTTGAGCCAGGTTCAGAGATTCAAATCGGGACAGGTGTTCAAACTGTTGCAACATTGAGGGATTTCAAGCAGGGTGATCTCCAACCGACAAATAATCCGCTTGATGTTGCCATAAACGGCGATGGTTTCTTTCAATTGCGAAAGCCAGATGGGACAATTGCTTACACTAGGGACGGTTCGTTTAAAATTTCAAGAGATGGACGACTTGTAAATTCTTCCGGTTATGTGCTTGAGCCGGAAATTGTGATACCAGAAACCGCAGTTGCAATCAGCATAAGCAGGGATGGAGTGGTTGAGGTTTTAAACTCAGGTGAAGTTGAACCAGTTGAGATAGGAAGGATTGAACTTGTTAAGTTTGTGAATCCGGCGGGTTTGAGAAGTATAGGAAATAATCTTTATGTTGAAACGCAAGCATCGGGTCAGCCAATTTTTGGAACACCAGGGAGTGAAGGATTTGGTGAATTGATGCAGGGTTATCTTGAAGCATCAAATGTTGACATAGTTGAAGAAATGGTGAATATGATAGTCGCACAGCGAGCGTATGAGATAAATTCAAAGACGATAAAAACAGTTGAAGAAATGCTTCAGATGGCAAACAATTTGAAGAGGTAAAATGGGATTGAAAATTTTGAAAATATGTGTTGCTCTGGTTTTAATTTTCTTTTCAATGGCAAATGCGAGCAGTGGAGTTGAGGAGAAATTGAGATTTGAAATTGTTAAGTTTTTGAAGGGGAAATTTTCTGACAGAAAAATTGATTTCGTTGTTAATTTAAAGGGAAAATTTGAGCAAAGTTTATTGAGTGAGAATTGTGATGTCAGCATCGTTCGTAAATTTGGTTCTGGTTTTAAGGGTTATCAAAGTTTTGCGTTTAAAATTTGCTCGGGTGATAGCGTAAGGGAAATTATGGTTCAGGCGTTTGTCAGGACATTTGAAAATGTTCTGGTTGCAAAAAAGGATCTTAAACGGGGAAAGGTTTTTGATAGCGAAGCAGAATTGTTTGAGTTTGTGGGATTTGAAAAGATTGAGACGACATTTTTAAGAGATGATTATATCGTTGATGTTGGTTCGGTTTTAGGGAAAAGATTGAAAATGCCCGTGAGGAAAGGCGAAGTTATTTTTGAAAGTTATTTTGAAGATTTGCCGATGGTTAAAGCAGGTGAAAAAGTTAAGCTGATCGCAAGCGTTGGAAGTGTTAAGATTGAAACCATTGGAATTGCTAAAAAAGATGGAAGGTTAAACGATTTGGTGAGGGTTTTAAATCCAGAGTCAGGGAAATTGCTCCTGGGAAAAGTCATTGGCAGAGGTGTCGTGGCTGTTGAAATTGAAAATTAAATTTTTGGATCAGGTATGTTTAAGAAAATTTTTCTTGCATTTGTGCTTTTCGGATTAGTTCGTGTGTATCCGCAGGAAGTGATTCAGCGTTCGCTCTTTTCAGATCATAAAGCATTTAAAAAAGGCGATGTTATAACGATAATTGTCATTGAAGTTTCATCCGCAGAAAGCAATGCTGAGAAGAACGCTTCAAGGAGTGGGAACATAAATGGTTCTGTGTCAGGAAGTGGTGCGTTGAGTTTTATTCCGGAGTCGGGCTTTTCAGTTGGAACTGGAAATGAATTCAAAGGTCAGGGTTCAACATCTGCTCGCGGAACTGTTAAAGCAAAGATAAGCGCAAGGGTTATCGGGATTGATTCGGTAGGGAATTTGATAATTGAAGGAAAAAGGAAAGTCAGCGTGAATGGCGAAGATCAGATAATAAAGATAAAAGGTGTGGTTCGCCCAAGTGATGTGAACTGGGATAATACGGTTTATTCATACAACATCGCTGACGCAGAGATTGAATTTACCGGAAAAGGCATGGTTTACAGAAGCCAAAGCCCAAGCTGGATAACGAGATTGTTACACTGGCTTTTCTAAAATAAATTTTTTTGCAAAGATGAGAAAGTTGATTTTTTTAATTTTGCTTTTTCAAAGTTTAAGCTTCGGAACAAGGATAAAAGATATTGCATATGTCAAAGGCGTCTCGGGTTATCAGCTTATCGGTTATGGACTTGTCGTCGGTTTAAACGGGACAGGTGATACACGAAGGGTAAGTTTTACAGTGCAATCAGTTGTGAGTATGTTGAAAAAATTCGGGATAACTGTGACTGATGAAAACTTGAGGATGAGGAATGTTGCAGCCGTTATGGTTACCGCTCTTGTTCCACCTTTTGCGAAGGAAGGGACAAGTTTTGATGTCGTTGTATCCTCAATTGGAGATGCGACGAGTTTGCACGGTGGGAATTTGCTTATGACTCCGCTTGTCGGTCCTGATGGTGTCGTTTATGCAGTTGCACAGGGTCCGGTTTCAGTTGGTGGATTTGATGTTAGAACTGCATTTGGCACGGAATACAGGCGAAATGTAACGACAACGGGAAGAGTTCCAAATGGTGCAATAGTTGAAAAATCAATTCCAGTTAACATTTCTTCAAATTCAAACGAAAAAATTGAGATTGTCCTTCGCCAGCCAGATTTTACAACCGCAAAAAGAATTGCGGATGCCATCAATTCTGAATTTAATTCAAATATCGCTTTTGCAGTTGACGCATCGGAGATAATTGTTAAAGTTCCAGATGAATTCAAAAGCAACGAAAAAGTTGTTGATTTCATCTCAAAAATTGAATCAATTGAGGTAAAGCCGGATGCGATCGCAAAAGTTGTGATAAACGAAAGAACCGGAACGATAGTTGTGGGTGAAAATGTGACTATTTCCCCTGTTGCGATTTCTCACGGTGCGATACACATAGAAATTCAATCTGTGCCGGTCATCTCTCAACCGGCGCCGTTTTCAAGAGGTCAAACTGTCGTCACTCAACTTACCACGATAAATGTTTATCAGGATACAACGGTTGTCACAGCAATTCAAGGTGCTGCGACGGTTCAAGATATCGCAAAAGCTTTAAATGCTTTGAAAGTTCTGCCACGAGATATAATTGCCATATTCCAGGCGTTGAAAGAATCAGGAGCATTGAAGGCGGAATTGATAATAATGTGATGGGTTAAGCGATGAAAATTG
>CAZQJI010000004.1:12965-20083 GCA_964593475.1 uncultured Bacteroidota bacterium
GAGGAAGTTTCGTCTTAAAGAGGCATCTGAAAATTTTGAGGCGATATTCTTAAATTTTATGTTGAAGTCAATGGTGAAAATTTCCGATGATAAAAATTCAATCTTCGGTGGAGATAATTTCGGAAGCGATGTCCTTGATGGGATTTTTTTTCTTGAACTTTCAAAGCATCTTGCAAAAAACGGGAAGTTCGGGATTGCAGAGATGATTTATAAGGAAATTGAGGCAAAGGATTTGAAGGTTGAAGATGCAAATAAATTAAACAAAAAAGCAGCCCGAAATTTTGAGCCATTGCAAAGGGATGAAAAAAGCGCAAGGAAAGAAAACATAAAAAAATTTATCATTCAAAGATATGGTGAATCGTTAATTGATAGAATAAAAAAATTTGACGAGGTAATTAAAAAAGCATCATCTGAGTTCAATGTTCCGGAGGAATTGATAAAAGCGGTGATCGCTGTTGAATCGTCAGGAAATGTTTTTGCTTTATCTCCGAAGGGGGCAAAGGGTTTGATGCAACTCGTTGATTCAACTGCTGAATTTGTCGGGGTGAAGAATGTCTGGCATCCTGCCGAAAATATATATGGCGGAGTGAAATATCTGCGATATCTTCTTGACAGATTCAATGGCGATGTGAGACTTGCTCTCGCTGGTTATAATGCCGGACCTGAAAATGTTGAAAAGTTCGGCGGAATTCCACCGTTTCCTGAAACTATTGAGTATATCGGAAAAGTTATGCACTATCTAAAACTTTTTGAAGGAAACAAAACCGCGTTTGAAGATGGGAAATGAAAGCGTGAAAAATATGCTTGTTGAGTTCAAAAACAGGTTAAAAACTTTGAAAAAAGTTGCCGAGGAAAAGCAGAAAGCGATCGTTGAATTTGACTATGGTAAAATTGAAGATGCTGTAAAGCAGGAAGAAAAAATTATCTCCGAGATTTTAGAAATTCACAAATTTTTCGCTTCAAGTTCCGACGCAAAAAAACTCGCTGAGCTATCCCGAAGCGATCCAGAATTACATAAGTTGAGAAGTGAAATTGAAAGCGAGGCAGGTGAAGTCAGAAAGTTGAATTCGGAAAACAGATATCTTCTTTCACATTCGCTTATGTTTGTGAAGGGATTAATTGAAGTTTTTCAGGAAGCAGGGAAAATAAACAAAAAAGTTTGAGATATGTCAGGATTGTTCGGAATAATTGAAAGCGCCAAAAAGGCGATCAATTCATCAAGAATTGGTATGGAAGTGACAAGCCACAATGTTTCAAATGTTAACACTCCCGGATACACAAGGCAAAGGGTTGAGTTAAGTAGCACGGATACTTTGACATCAAAGCAAGGATTGACAAATGCAGGTGTGAAAGTCGTCGGGATAAAACAAATTCGTGATGAATTTATTGAAGGTGAGATAAGACGTGTTTCAAATTTGATGGGAACATATTCTGTTGAAAAAGAAATTCTCTCGCGCATTGAATCTTTGATTAGCGAGCCAAGCGATGTTGGATTGGGGCAGTTGATTCAAAATTTTTTCAACGCTTTTGATGACCTTGCAAAAAATCCGGAAGATAGAGCGGTGAGGGTTACCGTCTTGCAAACAGGTGAAGCGCTTTCCCGGAGATTTAACGATATATTTCAAAGTTTGCTCGGGATTAAAAAAGATGTTCTCTCTGAACTTGAATCAAAGATAAAAAATGTGAATGAAATCATAAGTGAAATTGCAAAGTTAAATCAGAGTGCGATAAATCTTCACAATTCTGGTGCGGAAACAAACGACATAAAGGATAAAATAAATCAGAAATTAAAAGAACTTTCAAAATTTGTTGATATCGTTGTTAAGTTTGATGAAAGCGGAGCTGTGAAGGTAAGCATTGGCGGTGTGACGGTTGTTGATAAGGATTTTTCAACAAATCTTGAGTTAAAATTTTACGATGGGCAAGCGAAGATTTTATCAACGGTTGAAAATCTTGAAGTGAGATTAAATTCAGGTGAGATTTTTTCTCTTCAAAATTCTTTCAACGATTTAATTCCGCAGACGATTCAAAAATTTGATCAACTTGCTTTAAATCTTATAAACAGGGTGAATGAGTTTCATCGCAATGGCTTTGGGCTTGACGGGTCAACCGGAAATGATTTCTTCGCAGGGACCGGCGCTGGAAGTATTCAAGTAAACAAAACGATAATTGAGGATTTAAAAAAAATTTCCGCTTCAATGAATGGGGATGCAGGGGATAACAGAATTGCACTTGCAATCGCATCTTTGCGAAATGATGAGAAAATTTCGGGATTTTATAATTCGCTTGTGAGCGAAATCGGGTTGAGGTCAAGGATAGTTTCAGACAATGAAAATTTACAGCAGATGATTTTAAATCAACTTGAATCGCAAAGAGATGCTATCTCGGGTGTTTCAATTGATGAGGAAATGTTGAATATGATAAAGTTTCAAAAAATGTTTGAAGCATCCGCAAGGGTAATCCAAAGCGTGAATGAAATGATAGATGCTGTTCTCTCAATGGTTAGATAAAAACTAATTTTTTCGGAATTATGAGGATAACCGAATTAACAGTCATAAAAAACTTGATAACGAGCATAAACGGCGCAAGGGAGCGAGTTAATCAAACGCAATTGAAAATCGCAAGTGGGAAGGAAATAAACACGGTTTCAGATAATCCATATATCGCAAATTCCATCATCAACCTCAAAAATATGATATTAAAGAATGAGCAGTTTCAGAAAAACATTGACGATGCGATTGACCTTATGACCGCAACAGGCGAAGCGGTTGATAATTTTGTTAATACATTGATTGATGTTAAGTCAATTCTGATTGAGGTTTCAAATCTGACAAGACAACCTGATTATGAGACATATGCAAATAGATTGGGCGAACTTTTCAAGCAAATGCTTGATGCTGTTAACACGAAATTTAAAGGTAAATATATTTTCAACGGGACAAAAACAAATGTCAAGCCGTTTGAATACAACGAAAAGACAGGTGCATTACTTGTGGATTTGTCAAACGATGCGATAAAATTTGAAGTAAATGATGGTGTCTATGAGAAAGTCAATTTCACAGTTGATGAATTATTCGGGGGTAGAGAAATTTTTGATGTGGTTCTTCAGATAAGAAATTCGCTTGAATCGGGTGTCAAACCAGATGATCTTCTGGTTCAGAGGTTTAATGAACTTTTTGATTTCATAACGAGTCAGGCATCAAATGTTGGTGCATTGATGAATAGATTTTCACTTTTACAGAAGCAAATTGAGAAGCAAAATGTAATTTTGAGAGAACTTCTTTCTATAAGGCAGGACACGGATATTGCACAGCAGGCGATAAATTTGCAAAGAGATCAACTTATACTTGAATCAGCATACACAATCGCTGGAAAAATTATTCAAAAGTCAATAATTGAGTATCTGAGATGAAGAACAATTCAACATTTGAATTCGGGACAATTGCAGGACTTATACTTGGTGTGCTTTCAATTTTTGGTTCGTTTTTGCTTGAAGGTGGAACTTTAGGCGCTTTGATTTTGATTCCTGCGATGTTGATTGTTTTCGGCGGAACGATTGCAACTGCGATGATAGGTTCGCCAGCGAAGGTATTTTTCAAAATCCCAAGTTTTATAAAACTTGCCCTCATCCCGCCAAAATTCAATGTCGTTGAGACGATTGAGACGATCGTAAATTATGCGATAATTGCAAGGAAAGACGGAATTCTCGCTCTTGAAAAAGAAGTTAACAGTGTATCTCATCCATTTTTGAAGAAGATGTTGCGACTTGCAATTGACGGCACAGATCCGGAGACAATTCGTGAAATAGCAGAAATTGAAATTAATTACATAACCGAAAGACACATGGCAAATGCGACGGTTTTTCAAAAAATGGGTGGATATGCGCCGACGATGGGAATAATTGGAACTGTTATGGGTTTAATTTCCACGCTTGCAAATGCAGGTGGAGACCCAAATGAACTTATACATCACATAGCGAGCGCTTTCATAGCGACATTATGGGGTGTTTTCACTGCAAATATAATCTGGCTTCCGATCGCAGATAGGTTGAAGTCAATTCACGCTGAAGAAAAAATTTTACTTGAAATAATCGTTGAAGGTGTCCTCGCAATTCAAGCTGGTGAAGTCCCGACGATAATAAAAACAAAACTTTATTCAATGTTTCCGATAAGCGAACAAGCAATAGAGAGTTAAAAGATGTCAAAAAAGAAAAAAGGACATCACGAAGAACACGAGAACCTTGAAAGGTGGCTCATAACTTACGCCGACCTTATCACGCTTTTGCTTGGTCTTTTCGTCGTTCTTTATTCAATGTCTCAAATTGATTTAAACAAATATCAACAGTGGATATCTGCATTCAGTCAGCTTTTCGGCGGTGGAGGAGTTCTAACAGGAGGAAAAGGACTTCTGATCACGCCCTCGCCACCCAAAACAGGTTCAGATGCTCTGGCAGGAACTTCACAAAATCAGGCAAATCAAGCTCAACAAAAACTGGAAGTTCAACTCAATGCGATCTTAAGTTCAGACATTCAATCAAAAAAAGTAATACTCACAACATCTCCAGAAGGTCTGACGATACATCTTCTTGAAAGATTGCTTTTTGAATCCGGGAGCGCCGATTTAAAGCCAGAAGCTAAAGCCGTCCTTGACACGCTTGCAGAAGTTCTCAAATTTTTGCCGAACAAAATAAGAATTGAAGGACACACGGACGATAGACCCATAAGAAGCGCAAGATTTCCATCAAACTGGCATCTTTCAGTTGCAAGGGCGTTAAATACAGCATATTATTTAATGAGCAAAGGTGTAAATCCAGAAAAAATTTCAATCGCCGGATATTCAGAGTATAGACCAATTGCTCCAAACGATTCAGAAGAAAACAGAGCAAAGAATAGAAGAGTTGACATAGTCATAATTTCAACACAGAGCGGAGTTTTCGGAAAAATTTCAAACTAAATTTTTTTGTGAAATGAAGATAAAAAATTCTCAATTCGGAGAGATAGAATTTGATGATGGGATAATCATCAATTTCCCCGATGGATTGATCGGGTTTGAAGATTTGAAACGATTTATTATAATTGAAGATGAAGAATGCAAACCATTTCGCTGGCTTATTTCGGTTGATGAACCAGAAATTGGCTTTGCCATACTTGAGCCGACGCTTGTCTTTGAAGATTATTATCAGAGAAGTGGCTTTGATCCGGATGTTTATGTTCTTTTCGTGATAGTGACATTAAACAGAGATATTTCAAAAATTAGTGTTAATTTAAAAGCGCCTGTTGTAATTGACAAAGTTAAGAAATCCGGAAGGCAAATCATACTTGAAAATGATGAGTTTGAAGTTGCACATCAACTTTTATCGTAAAAAAAATTTGTGGGTTTTTAAAATATGCTTGTTTTGTCAAGGAAAGTTGGTGAGTCGGTGATAATTCAGGGCAGTATAAAAATTACAGTTCTTGAGATCTCCGGAAATCAGATCAAACTTGGTTTTGAAGCGCCAGAAGATGTGTTTATTTATCGGCAAGAGATTTATGAGAAAGTGATAAAAGAAAACAAAAACGCTTCAATGATAGAGCGAAAATCTTTAAAGGGATTTGCAGAAAAGCTGGTAAGGAAAAAATAGGTTTATTTTGAAGCGCAAAGATAAATCACCGGTTCATCACCTTCAACTTTCGCCCAGTGGATTGTTCCTGCTGGAAGGTCAAGCCGATCTCCGGGACCAAGCACGAATTCCTCGTTTCCAACTCCGTATCTCATCTTTCCGCTCACAACCCAGCGAATCTCATCATAAACATGCGAATGATTCCCGTAATATGTCCCAGGTTCATCAACCCAAACGAATGGATTTGTCCCTTCTTCCCGGAGCAATTTTTTGAGTTCTTCAATGTCTGGTTTTTCGGGTCTGTTCCAGCGAGTTATTTTCATTTTGGAAATTGTTTTTATTTTGAGTTTATTTTGTCAGTGTTAAGAATTTTTGCGTAAAATTCTTCATATTTTGGTACGATTAGATTTTTATCAAAAAGTTTTTCAGCTCTTTCTCTTGCTCGTTCTGAAAATTTTTGATACTTGTTTTTATCCTCAAAAAGTTCAATCACATATGAAGCCATTCTTTCAACATTTCCAACTTCCACAAGATAACCGGTTTCCCCGTGCAGGACAACTTCTGGAAGACCCCCGACATTTGTTGCAATTACAGGCAGACCGCAGCTCATCGCTTCAAGTGCAGAAAGTCCAAAACTTTCCATCTGGCTCGGGAGAATAAATATATCAGCGGAGCATAAAATTTCATTCAAAGCTTCCTGCTTGCCGAGGAATATAACATCGTCGTAAAGTTTAAGTGTTCTACACAAACTTTCAACATCGCCTCTTTCAGGACCATCGCCCACAAGCACGAGTTTGCTCGGGATTTTCTTTCGCACAATTTCAAAAACTCTGATAACATCTTGAACTCTTTTGACCCTTCTAAAATTTGAGACATGGATAAGAATTTTTTCATCTTTAGGCGCAAATTTTTTGCGAAGCTGATGATTTTTTATCGGATTGAAAATTTTCGTGTCAACGAAATTTGGTATGACTTCAATCTCACGGTTTATATTGTAAGTTGAAATCGTTGTCTCACGAAGATATTTTGAAACAGCTGTAACGCCATCGCTTGCTTCAATTCCAAAGCGAACAACAGGAGTAAAACTCGGTTCAAGTCCGACAAGCGTTATATCCGTCCCGTGAAGCGTCGTTATAACCTTAATTTTATTGTTAAGTATTGTCCTTGCAAGTATAGCGCTTGTGGCATGTGGGATTGCATAATGGACATGGACTATATCAAGGTTATGGAATCTTGCTACATCTATGATTCTACTGGCAAGGGCATCGGTATAAATTGGAAATTCAAAAAGTGGATACTGGTAAAGTTCAACTTCGTGAAAATAGATATTGTCCAGGAATTTATTGAGTTTTATCGGAATTGCGTAGCAGATGAAATGTATTTCGTGTCCTCTGTTTGCGAGTTCCTTCCCAAGTTCGGTGGCGACAACACCGCTTCCTCCGTAAGTTGGATAGCAAACGATTCCAATTCGCATAAGTTTCGCTTTTTAAGTTTAATTTTTGATAATTTAAAAACAAGC
>CAZQJI010000004.1:20183-30382 GCA_964593475.1 uncultured Bacteroidota bacterium
CAATTCGCATAAGTTTCGCTTTTTAAGTTTAATTTTTGATAATTTAAAAACAAGCCCCATTAGTTGCAATTTTTTGAAAGAATACATATTTTAAATTTTGAAATGGAAACTTGAAAAGCTCAGTTGCTTGAACTTTTTAAGGTTTTTTTTGTTAATAATTTTGAGACAAAAATGAAGACGAAATCAAGCCATGCTTGTGCTTCAGGATAAATATCAGGCGAAGTTGAAGAAGCTTCTTGAGGTATGTGAGAGAAATCTCAGAAATTGCGATAAAGATCTCATATCAAGGGCATACTGGTTCAGTTACAACGCCCACAAAAATAACTACCGTGCCTCGGGAGAGCCGTATTTCAATCATCCTTATGAAGTTGCTATGATCGTTGCAAGTGAAATTCCACTTGATGATATATCTGTTGCAAGTGCCTTGCTTCACGATATAGTTGAAGATACATCTTTCACCCTTGAAGACATAAAAGAAGAATTCGGCGAGAAGATAGCAAGAATTGTTGATGGACTCACCAAAATTCAGGGGATTTTTGAGAGCGATAATTATAACATAGTTGAGGCGGAAAATTACAGAAAACTTTTAATTGCTCTCTCAACAGATGTCAGGGTTATACTTGTTAAGTTTGCGGATCGCCTTCACAATATGCGGACGCTTGAGTATCTTCCCGAACATAAGAGAAAAAGAATTGCGAAGGAGACGCTTGAGATTTATGCACCGCTTGCACATAGATTGGGGCTTGCACAGATAAGGTGGGAACTTGAAGATCTTGCTTTTAAGTATCTTAACCCCGAGGCTTATGAAGACATAGCAAGGCGTGTTGCTGAAACGAGAAAACAAAGGGAAGAATACATAAAAGAATTTGCAAAGCCAATTGAAAAGGAACTTAAAGAACACGGTTTCAAATTTGAAATAAGCGGTCGCCCGAAACACCTTTACAGCATCTACAATAAAATGATTAAAAGAGGAAAAACATTTGAAGAAATTTATGATCTCTTCGCAGTAAGAATTATACTTGACACGGATAATACAACTGATTGCTGGACAACTTATGGAATAGTGACGAATATTTACAGACCTGTCCCCGAAAGATTTAAGGATTACATCACGAACCCAAAATCAAACGGTTATCGTTCAATTCACACCACTGTAATTGGACCCGGTGGAAAGATGGTTGAAGTTCAGATAAGGACGCGGGCAATGCACGAAATTGCCGAAAAAGGTCTTGCTGCACACTGGAAGTATAAAGAGAACATAACCGAGACAGACAAACAGTTTGAGCAATGGATAAAGTGGGTTCGTGATATACTTGAGAATCCAACTGATGTATCGGAGTTTATTGAGGAGTTGAAATTTAATCTTTATCAAGATGAGATTTATGTTTTCACTCCGAAGGGGGACTTGAAAGTTTTGCCGAAAGGTTCAACACCTGTTGACTTTGCTTTTGAAATTCACACCGAGATAGGACTTCGTTGTATAGGTGCAAAGGTAAATGGGCGAGTTGTCCCGCTTGATTACAAACTTAAAACTGGTGATCAGGTTGAGATAATAACCGGAAAACATCGCATGCCAAGCCGTGATTGGTTGAATTTTGTTGTAACTTCAAAGGCAAAAGCACAGATCAAAAGATGGATAAACGAAGAAAAACGACGCCTTATTGAAGTCGGTAAAGAATTATGGGAGAAGAAAGTTAAAAGGAGCAAAATTCACATCAATGATGATGAACTTTTAAAGATTGTGAGGGACTTATACAAGTTTGACAATTTGCAGAAGTTTTATCTTGCGATTGCGGAAGGGACGATTGATCCGGTTGATTTGATATTGAAGATAGAGGACAGACAAAAACACAGAGAACAGGCAAAGCAAGAAGAGATAGAGCAAGCAAAGGAAGTTGTCAGTGAGATTTTAAAACCCAGAAAGGCGATCACAATTGATGGAACTGCTTCTGATTTGCTTTACACATTTGCCAAGTGTTGTCGTCCTGTCCCCGGAGATGACATAATTGGATTTGTCACACGAGGCGAAGGTATCAAAATTCACCGTAAGGATTGTATCAACATTGAAAATTTAAGAAAGCAGGATGAAGACAGATTAATTGAAGTCGTCTGGTCTGCTATGCTTGATGGAGTGGCTTTCCCGGCTGGAATTGTAATTGAAGGCGAGGACAAACCCGGAATGCTTAAGGAGATAACAACGGTTATATCAAATTATCGTAACACAAACATAAAAAGTGTTAATCTTGACACCGAAGCTTCAATTTTCCGTGGCATCATAATCGTTGAAGTTAAAGATGTTGAGCATTTGAATGCTTTAATTGACAAATTAAGAAGAATTCAGGGAGTTTACAGCGTTGCAAGATATCAGGAGGGATAAATTTTCAGGCAGAATAATGGGGATTGATTTCGGGAGCAAAAGAATAGGGATTTCAATAAGTGATCCAACGCTTACAATTGCACAGGGTTTATTCGTTCTTGAAAATAATTCAAAAGTTTTTGAAGAGATTAAAGAAATTTGCTCTCAATATAATGTCGGTTTGATTGTCATCGGATTGCCCGTTAAATTGAGCGGGAAACATTCAAATAAGACGAATGAGGTTGTTAAATTTATCAACGAGCTTAAATCAAAATTGAAAATTGAAGTCATAAGCTGGGACGAACGGCTGACGACGAAACTTGCGCAAAAGTCAAAGATAGAAATGAACCTGAAAAAGAAGAAAAGACAGGATAAAAATTTAAACGATGTCATCGCTTCATCTTTAATCCTGCAAAGTTATCTTGATTATCTTAAAAACAAAGAGACGATGGTTGCTCGGAATGAAGATTAAAATTATCTTTGCTCTTGTTCTTTTATTTCTTTTTGCTTATTTAATTTACGAATTCGTTAAAATTGATCGTGAAATTGAAAAATTGAAATACGAGAATCCGAAAATTACCGCACTTATGAAACAGCGAATGGAAGAGGCAAAGAAGAAGGGCAAACCATACCGGATAAATCAAATCTGGATTCCGTTGTCAAAGGTTTCACCATATTTAATTGATGCTGTCATTGTTTCAGAAGATGCGAGTTTTTTCTCACATCAGGGAATTGATTGGTATGAAGTCAAGGAATCGCTTAAAAAGAATTTTGAACGAGGTAAAATTGCCCGTGGTGCAAGCACGATAACTATGCAGGTTGCGAAAAATCTTTTCCTTTCAACTTCACGAAATCCGCTGAGAAAATTTGTTGAGGTTTTAATCGCGCTGCGAATGGAACAGAAACTATCAAAACGAAGAATCCTTGAAATTTATCTTAACATCATAGAACTTGGTGATGGAGTTTTCGGCGTTGAATCCGCATCAAGAAAGTATTTCGGCAAGTCAGCATCTGAATTGACACTTGAGGAATCCGCACGGCTTGCTTCAATCATCCCCAGCCCTTTGAAATACACTCCAAATTCAAATAAAAAGTTTGTCAATTGGAGGACGAAATTAATTTTGAATAGATTACTTTTGAGGGAAAAAATAAAAGCGGGGTTTTCAGATGAATCTGGAGCAATTGAATAATATCATTTTTGAAGGGGAAGGATTGACAGTTGAGTTTAAAAGGAAGGTCTCCTCACCCGAAAAGATAGCAAGAGCGATGATTGCCTTTGCAAATACTCACGGTGGAATTTTAATTTTCGGGATTGATGATGATGGAAGTGTTGTTGGAGTTGACAGCGAAAAAGAGGAAATTGATCTCATCTTTCAAGCAGCGACTCAACATTGTTATCCGCCAATTGAACCAAAAATTGAAATTTTTGAACTCAACGGGAAAGATGTTATAGTTGTGACAATTGAGAAAAGCATTAGAAAACCTCATCATCTCATCAGCACAAACGGGGATGCTGGCAAAGTTTTTATTCGCATCGGCTCTCAAAATGTTATAGCAAGCGAGGAAATGATAAAACTTATAAAATCTGAAAACGAAGAACAACCTTTGAGAATAAGCATCGGTGAAAAGGAGAGACGACTTTTAAATTATCTTGATAACTTTGGAAGGATAACTGTGAAAGAGTTCAGCAAACTTGTGAATATAACTGAATCAGAGGCATCGGATATACTCGTAAATTTAGTAAGAGCTGGGATTTTGAAAATTCACACCACAGGCACAAATGACTATTTCACTCTGGCTTGACTTGTTATGTAGATTTTCACAAGTTCAAAGACCGCAATCCCATAAGCGACTGCAACATTGAGCGAATGTTTTATCCCAAACTGCGGTATCTCAACCGAAAAATCACAAAGCGACAAAACCTCATCGGATATTCCTGTTATCTCATTTCCAACAATTAAACAGATGGGGAAGTCATCGGGTTTGATTTCATAGTAAGGTATGCTTTCGTCGGTGATTTCAAGGGCGACAATTTTTATATTTTTTTCCTTCAGCGATTTTATCACATCAACAGGGTTTTTATGGTATTCCCACGGGACGCTTTCAATTGCACCAAGCGCAGTTTTTTCAATATCTTTTCTCGGTGGATGTGGTGTGTAACCCGTTAAATAAAGTTTTTTGATAAGCGCAGCGTCGCTCGTTCGGAAAATTGAACCAACATTATAAACACTTCTGACATTGTCAAGCAGAACATAAATTGGATGTCGCTCAATTTTTTTAATCTCTTCAAGTGTGTGCCTTTTCTTTTCAATTTCAAGAGCTGTAAGTTTTCTCATCCTTGGGAATTTTTAATTTTTCCCTTGTTGTTAAAGTAATTAAAAAATAAATCCGAAAACAAAATTAGAAAAACAAAGTTTGGATTGAAAATGGTTTTCGTCGCTGAAACTGAGGACAATCGGCTGGTCATCTTTGGAAATAAAAAAGAGGAAGGTTATTTCTACATAGAATTCACCGGAAATGTTGAAACTCCAAGAGTTGAAAAATATAAACTTACACGCGAAGTTCTCATTGAACTTCTTGAAAGAAAACTTGACCGTTATAGCAGAAAAGGATTAAATGTCGTGTTTGAAAAAATGTCGGAGCTGGATTAATTTTTCGGCAACCCACCTGTTTTTTCAAGATAATCATCAAAGCTCATTTTAAGGTAATAATCGTCCCCGATAAATGTTAAAATTTTCATAAAAACTTCCGCCGGGAAATAACCCGGAACCGCTGTTATAGGTTGCATATCCTCACGAATGAAAATAGTCGTCGGGAAACCTTCAACGCCAAATATGTAAGCAAGCTCCATCTCGCTGTATTCACGACCCTCAAATGTATGCTTCGTTTCAGATTCGGCGTTAAGTTTGATTAAAACAAATTTTGAGCCGAGATAATTTTTAACTTTTGAATCAGTATAAACTTCTTCATCCATCTTTTTACACCATTCACACCAATCGGTATAAACATCTATCAAAACTTTCTTCTTTTCCGCCTGTGCGATTTTCAAACCTTCTGAAAAGGAATACCATTTCAACTCATTAGATTTATCCTGAACTTTAAGCGTAAGCCCTGCGAACAAAATCGCTATGATCAAAACTAACACGATTCGCATTTTCCTGTCTCCTTTTTGAGTTTTTAAAACTTTCAAAATATATCAAATTGATACATAAAAGGCAAAGAATCGGAAAAAACTGAGTCAAGAAATTTTATCGCTCCAATGTTGCCCCGTATTCTCCCCGTTTGATAAAGTGAAGTCGGTTTGACGAACCCCGAGAAAATTTGAGAAAATGTCGCAATGTCCGTTTCAATTTCTGGAATTCTTGTATCAAACTTTTTGATGTTTATATTTCGGTCTTCAACGATGATTTTAAAAGTGAAGTTATTTTCAGGAATTAGGTCATCTTTTATTGATATTGAAGTTTCAAAATCTGGAGCGTTGGCTGTTTTTAAAAGTTTAAGCGCTTCTTCAAGATTTATAATCCTCATCATAAAACCGGAACAAATTGAAGCAAGTGATTTATATTCAAAAAATGGTCGTTTGAACTCACGCTCCCTTGGTTCAATTAACACATCAAAAAGTGGTTCATCAGGTGGGGCAAGATATTTGATTTTAACGACTTGCTCCGTCAATGATGCTAAAAAGCCCCAGATTCCACGATATGCTTCGGGAGTTAGCGCAACAAGTTCTTTTATTTCTATTTCAACAAGACCCCTTCCATTTTTCTTCATTTCAAATGAAACATAGCCGAGTATATCTTTATCTTCGTAAACATAAGGATTCGGGAAATTCGGGAAAACCACACGGGTCCAGAATGCGTCATTTCTGGAAACCGCAAAATTTACATTGAGAATTTTTTCAGCATAAACTTTTTTGATCTTTTCTCTGTCAGAGATTTTCATTTTTCTGATATTCAACCTCTCCTCAAACATCGGTATATTTGAAGGTTCAATTTCGTAAAGCATAGCCGAGCCGATAAATTCCCACCCGTATTTTCTGTAAAATCTGTGTTGAAATGGATAAAGGAGAGAAAATGGATATTTTGCGTTGAACATTCTCTTTATCGCATCTTTGAGCATCATATCAGCGATACCTCTTCTTCTATATCCGGGCAGAACTGCAACCGCCGAAATTCCACCAGCATCAACGATTTTATTTTTGAAAGATACTTTCAGCGGGATTATCTTAACACAGGCGATTATCTCATTGCTATCTTCAACCACAATTATGTCTTTATAACTGTAGCGTGGATTGTCTATGATGTTTTCTCTCAGTCCGTAGTAATCTGATATTAAAAATGCTGTTGAGATGATGTTGGTTATGTCGTCAATATCTGTTGATTTCGCCTGTCTGATCTTCATTCTCTTTCAAAGATGTAATTTGGTTTTTAATTGTTTCGCTTAAAATTTTGTGAATTGCTTTCAATACATCGTCAATTTCAATCCCACCTTCAAATGTGCAAATGTGCGGATCGCCGGGGCATTTTGTCCTGCAATAATTTTCCGGGGGTAAAATTATTTCGTGTTTATTTCCTAACGGACCCCATAACTTTGGGGAACACGCGGGAAGCGGACAAAACATTGAAACAGTCGGAACTTTCAAAGCAGAAGCTATATGCATTGTTCCAGTGCTTGAGGAAATAAGCAAATCAAATCTTGAAACATAAAGTATTAACTCACGGAGTGTTGTGTTGTGTATGAATTTGATCTTTGCTGATTTTAAATTTTCAAATTTTTTTATGGCATCTGAATTGTTAAAAAGGTTGACATAAATTTTTGCGTTTGGAATTTCTTCAATGATTTTTTCTGTAAGTTCAATGTATTTTTCAATTTCCCAGTTCGGTGCGGATTTACCGCTAAGCGGGTTTATGCCAATTATGATTTCATTTTCTTCTTTCGGGACAAGTTTTTCAGCTTGTTTGATCTCTTCGTATGTCAGGAAAATTTCCGGTTCAATGTTCTGGCTTTTAACACCAATTTTACGACCAAGGTCAAGTGAATAGTCCACTTCGTGTCTTAAAGGATTATATTTCTTTCTGCTGACATATTTCATAAATGTCAAAACTCCGTATAACCTTATTCCGACATTGATTCTTGTTTTTATTCCGGAAAAGAAAGTCATCCAGGCGTGCCTTTGTGTTGGCAGAAGATGAAGAGCGATGTTAAACTTATATTTTCTCAATTTAAAAACCTGTCTCCAGAATCCTTTAAACCCTTTATCTTTTCCCTCATAATCATCAACGATTATTTCATCAATGTATGGATTGTTCAGAAAAACATCTTTTGTTTGTGGTCGCAACATAACGGCAATAAAAGAGTCAGGAAAAGTTTTTCTTAGTTCTCTCACGAGCGGAGTTGCAAGGACAACATCTCCGACTCTATCGGGGCGAATTACGAGAATTCTCTTTTGCTTCATTTTATTCCTTCCTCTTCAAGGATCTTTTGTAACATCTGTGCATTTTTCGGCGCACTTCCGCGGTGACAGTTGTTAAAGAAAATGTAAAGTGTTTCAACTTTTTCATTCAACTCTTTTATTCTCGGTATCCATTCCCTTAGTTCGCTTTCTGTATAGAGATAATCGTATCTTTCTCCAACTCCGCCTTCCCACCAATTTTGAGCATTTCGTCCATGAAATCTTATATAGCCAATTTTTTTACTTGTTGCGATGCTCTGTGGTGGGATTAGACCTCTCAATCTTGGTTCATCCACACAAACATAAGGTATATCGTTTTCGGTCAAAAATTTATACGCTGAATCATTCACCCAGCTTATATTTCGGAATTCAATGATTAACGGGACACCGTTGGCAAATTTTTTCGTCTCAATGATGTAATCTCTATTTTCCGGTGTATCTTTAAAAGAATATGGAAATTGTGCGAGAAAACCTTTTAATTTTGAAGACCTCATCAATGGCTCTGTTGATTTTAAAAGTGCTTCCATCGCTTCACGATTTCCTTCTCTCTGGTGTGTCGTTTGCTTGTGGACCTTTACGATGAAGTGAAAATCCGGTGGTGTTTTTCTGTCAAGATGATAAAAAACATTCGGGCTCGGAATTCTGTAATAAGTTGAATTTATCTCAACAGCGTTGAAAAATTTTTTGTAGTAATCAAGCATCTTCCCATCTTCAATGTTTTCCGGGTAAAAGGTCCCACGCCAGTCCTGAAAACTATATCCGGATGTTCCAATCAAAATCATTTTCGCACTTTTTAAATTTATTTTGCTGGGGCAAACTCTTCAACGAGTTTAACTCCTGCGTCAATTGCTTTTAAATTTATCTCTGCTATCGCTTTTTTCTGCGTTAAATTTACCGCCTTTCTCAAAGCATCAACGGGAAACAGGTTAGTCCTTGCAAGAAAAGTCGCAAGCGAAAGTATGGTTATTGAAAATCTATCAATTGCGTTTGCAGATTTTTTGAATGGATAAACCTCAATTTTTGCTCTTGTCTCGGGCAAAAGTGAAACAAGTGATTCTTCAACAAAGATCGTGGAATTCTCATCCATTTTTTGAATTATCTTTTTAACCTTTGCCAGACCTTCGGGAGCGATTACGAGCATGTAATCCGGGTTGTCAATTCCTGTGTAATTTATCTCTTTTTTATCAAGAATTATTTCCGAGACGGAATGACCGGTCATAATTGTAATTGGATAATCATCTTTTTGAGTTGCATATAAACCGGATAAAATTGCGGATGAGCCGAAGACGGTTGCGCTTGATTTAACTTTTTGACCTGCTGCTCCTGCGATGATTATTCCGGTTTTCTTTGTGAGGTTATTTCCGAATTCAGTTTCAAGCGATATCTGTTTTTCTCGTTTTGATGGCTGGTTTGCGTATGTTTCAATGTATGATTCAATGTACTCTTTCCTTTCAATCCTGTGAATTATTCCGGTTTTAAAACCGTATGTTTCAAGAAGTTTAAGCATTTTTTCTTTGTTAAGATCATTTCTCGGGACATAGTAAGCGGTGCAGTATTCCCAGACATCAACGACTGCAAAACCTTTGAAGGAGATTGCTTCTGCAATTACATCAGAAAGATTTTTATCAAACACCGTCATTCTCGCTGCGAATCCACCATTTACTGCCTGAACAAGCGAACAAGCATCAAGTGGGTATTCAATGTTCCCTAAATATGTCGTTGCGGTTTTCCCACCGAAAGGCGTTGTCACAGAATGTTCTCCGCCTGTCATACCGAAGTTAAAATTGTTGA
The DNA here is from genome assembly GCA_964593475.1 of uncultured Bacteroidota bacterium. Classification (GTDB taxonomy): domain Bacteria; phylum Bacteroidota; class Ignavibacteria; order Kryptoniales; family Kryptoniaceae; genus Kryptonium. The sequence continues at coordinate 29,783 of CAZQJI010000004.1, forward strand.
ACACAATTACAGTTATATCAATGTTTCTTCTTGCTGCATTTATAAAGTGAGTTCCTCCTATGCCAAGTCCTCCATCGCCCATCAAAACTATGACCGTAAGTTCTGGATTAGCCATTTTCAAACCACAGGCATATGTAATTGAACGACCATGTAAGCCGTGAAAAGCGTTGACATTGAAATACTGATCTGATAAACCGACACATCCAATATCTGTCACAAGAACTGTCTTTTTGGGGTCAAGATTGAGTTTAGCCATTGCTTTGTCAAGTTGAGGTAAAATTTGCGAATGTCCGCATCCGGGGCAAAATGGAAGTTCTACTTCTTTCATATATACAGCATTTTTTACAACAGCCATCTTTTAAAGTTTTTTTGTTTTTGTTTATTTCAAAGCAAAGTTTAAAATCGCCCACATTGCTGTTATGAGCAAAGTTGAGAAAGCAACAAATAATCCAACCATCCATTTTATAAGATTTACCCTTACTGACTCTATTCTATCTATCATCTCCGTTCGCACCGACTCAATCTTTTCCATCATTTCAGTTCTAACCGACTCAATTCTTTCAATCATATCGGTTTTATCTTTTTCAGTTTTTTCATACA
>CAZQJI010000004.1:30482-32737 GCA_964593475.1 uncultured Bacteroidota bacterium
ACCGACTCAATTCTTTCAATCATATCGGTTTTATCTTTTTCAGTTTTTTCATACAAACTTATCAATCTTTTGTCAATGTCGTCAAATTTTTTGTCAATATCGTTGAATTTTTCTCTTACGACTTCATAAATGAACATCTCAATTTTTGTGATCCTCTGTTCAAGTTCCTCTATTGTTGCCATTTCCCGCTCCCTGAATTATTTTAAAATTTCGTTCAAAATTTTCTTTGGATTAATGAGTGTTGTGTCCATCTGATTTATACGCACGATCTTAATTCTTGATTTATCAACGATTCTTTCAATTTCAAGCACATATTGACCGTTGTTCATTTCGGGGAAAATTATCTTTCGTATGTTTTGAGTTGCTTTTTTTATTTCCTGTTCAGGCACAGGCCATAAAAGATTTATTATCAGGTTTGAAACTTTAACGCCCTGGCTTCGTGCTAATTCAACTGCCTCAATTGCGCTTCTTGCGGTTATTCCGTATGAGATCACAAGGATTTCTGCTCCTTCCTGTGGATCAAATTTAACAGCATACGGGAAAAATTTTTTTACTTTTTCCTCGTTTATTTTTTTATCAAGGTGTTCCATCATTATCTGAATTTTCTCCGGCGTTGTGAGCAAATTTCCGTATTCATCATGTGTTGATGTTGTGTATCTCACAATGTGTTTCCCGCCAAATGGCGAAAACAAAGGTACATCGTCAATTTTTTCAAAGTAATATGGTTTATATTCGCTTGCATCTTCGGGAATGTATTTTCTGTCAATTACTTCCAGTTTTTCAACTTTTGACCAGTCAATTCTCTGTCGTGTCATTGAGAGTTCTTTGCTTGAGACCAAGAAAACCGGAACTCTGAAAATTTCCGCGAGATTGAATGCGTAAATTGTGAATGTATAACATTCTTCAACTGTTGTTGGAGATATCGCAATTACAGGATAACCGCCCGATGTTCCCCATCTTATAAACTGAATATCACCCTGTCCATCTTTTGTTGCTGAGCCAGTTGCAGGTCCCTGGCGTTGCACATCAACTATGACGAGAGGTGTTTCACCCATGATTGCAAGTCCGATGTTTTCACTGTAAAGCGAGATTCCGGGTCCGCTTGTTGCCGTCATTGCCTTTTTGCCGGCCATTGAAGCACCTATACAAAATCCAATTGAAGCTATTTCATCTTCAGCCTGAATTGCAAACCCGCCAACTTTTGGCAGTTCCTGCATCATTCCAAGTAAAATTGGAGTTGCTGGCGTAATTGGATATCCAGCAAAAAATTTGCACCCGGCGTCAATTGCACCTTTTACGATTGCTTCGTTTCCATCAATGAATTCTATCATTTTCAGGTTTTTGATTTTGTTTTTCATCAGCTAAAAATTATCACTTTAAATTTGAAAATAAAAATGGTTTGGTTGGATTTTGCATTGGATTTTGAAATGTTTTATATTTTTAGAAAAAATACAGGTGATGTTGAAAGAGATTTACGAAAATATCGTTTATAAACTTTTAGAGGCATGCAAACTTTATTATGGGGATAGATTAATAAGTTTTTGTCTCTTTGGCTCGGTCGCAAGAGAGACGATGAGTAATGAATCGGACATTGATTTCTTAATCGTTGTCAAGAATCTTCCGGTTGGCAGGGTTGAGAGAACTTTGGAATTTTTGAACATAGAGAGGAACTTGATGCAGGTTTTAATTGAGGCAAGAAGAAAAGGGATATATACGGGGTTTTCTCCTGTGATAAAAACCCCGGAAGAGGTACAAATGGGGAGTTTACTTTTTCTTGATATGCTTGAAGATGGGAAAATACTTTTTGATAGGGATGACTTTTTAAAGAAATATTTTGAGAAATTCAGAGAGAAATTGAAAAGTTTGGGTGCAAAACGAGTGAAAACGGGGGATGCCTGGCATTGGGTATTAAAAAGTGATTATAAACCGGATGAAATTTTTGAGATTTTATGACAAATAGCAAATTAGCACAAAGTTATCTTCAAAAGGCGAAAATACGGCTTGAGATTTTAAATTTTTTGTTCAATAGGGAAGCCTGGTCGGATGTCGTAAGAGAAGCACAAGAGGTTGTTGAATTAGCATTGAAGGGAATGTTAAGGCAAATTGGAGTTGAACCACCTAAATATCATGATGTTGGTTTATTTCTTATTGAATATAAAGACAGGTTTCCTGAAGAAATCCAAAAGGAACTTGAGCGGTTGGCTGAGATTTCATCTTGGTTAAGGAAGGAAAGAGAACTTTCATTTTACGGCGAT
>CAZQJI010000004.1:32837-53462 GCA_964593475.1 uncultured Bacteroidota bacterium
ATTTTTAGAAGTTGCATTTAAAAAATTTTTTCTTATATTTGTTTTGAAAGGAAGGTGATGCGAGGTTGATTTCTGCTGGTGCGTTCCCTTCCTTTGTGAAAAGCATTAAAAATTTAAATTGGTTTATTGCTATGGGTTCAATTTTTTCTTCCGTTGGCTTCAAAGTTGAGACACAAAAAGACCTTGTTGATCTTGTGGAAAGCACTATCGGTGATAAAGAATTTAGCGATTCTTTCGGTGTGTTTCAGAAGGTTCAACTTGCTGGTTATACTTTAAATGCTGGTCATGGGATTGTCTTCAATGTAAATCTTGCGCATACCGGTGAAGGGTGGGAAATAGTTGATGTCTCGCCTTGTTTTTATGGTTCAAAAGAACATGCCGTCGTTTTAAAAGATTGTGAACTTTATCAGGATGTTGAGGACGAATGGAAATTCTATCTATATGGGGTTGATGAACAGACAGGAACGCCTGTTGAACTTTACATTTCAAATTTTGTTCAATGTGCTTCGTTTCTTCCACCAATGGCTGAAAAATATGAAATTGTTCCAGTTGGGCTTGCATACAACGGTGAGATTCTCCCGGCTCGCAGGTTGATACAAACCGACGAAATGGAAGAGGGCTCAACTATGGCGAATTTCTTTGTGCAAACAGCACAAATTCAAGCGATGGAAAATATTCCGCCGGTTGTTTATGGTTTGCTTGGAGATATCCTTGATGTGAAAAAGATAAAAAATGAATGGACGGGTGAGGAAGTTTACTGGCTTTATATTGATACAAGCCCGTTTAAGCTTGAGGTTTTGATAAACCCGGCAGACCTTGAAGGTGAACCAGAAGTTGGCAAGCGCTTGTTTGCGACAGTGTGGCTTCAGGGAGAGGTTACGCCAAAATGAAAAAGCGGGGCTTTAAAGCCCCGCTCCCTGTCTCAAGCAATCCCACCTTGTTCCAGTTCAATCTCAACAGCTTCAAGCAAAATTTCTGCTATGTCCTTGACTTCAACCTTATCAACAGCATCTTTCATCTTAACTCCATCTGTTAACATAGTCATACAGAATGGACAAGCTGATGCAATTACATCTGGGTTTAAACTCAATGCTTCTTCTGTTCTTTCAATGTTAATTCTTTTTCCAATTTTCTCTTCCATAAACATTCTTGCGCCACCAGCACCGCAACAGAGCCCACGGTCTCTTGACCTTTTCATTTCTTCAAGTTTTATCCCTTTGATTGAAGCAAGTATGTCTCTTGGGGCATCGTATATGTCGTTGTATCTCCCGAGATAACAGGAATCGTGGTAAGTTACTTTTTTGTCAATTTGTTTTGTGATTTTTAACCTCCCTTCAATTAATAGTTTCTCAAGAAACTCAACGTGATGATAAACTTCGTAATTTCCACCGAAATCAGGGTATTCATTTTTCAATGTGTTAAAACAGTGTGGACAAATTGTGATTATTTTCTTTACATTGTATTTTGAAAATGTTTTGATGTTTTCCTGTATTAACATCTGTGCAAGATATTCATTGCCCGCCCTTCTTGCTGGGTCACCTGTGCATTTCTCTTCGTTCCCGAGGATTCCGAAACTTACGCCTGCGAGTTTCAGAAGTTTTGCAACTGCAATTGCAACTTTTTTATATCTTGCGTCAAAAGAGCCAGCACATCCAACCCAGAGAAGATATTCAACGGAACTGTCTTCGGCAAGAGTTTTTATCTCAAGCCCCTGTGCCCATTCGCCGCGGGTTGAATGACTAAATGCCCACGGTGTAAAGTTATTCTCAAGATTTCTAAATGTTGTTGAAAGTTCGCTCGGGAATTTTGACTCGGTTAAAACAAGATATCTTCTCATATCAACAATTGTTTGAACATGTTCAATCATAACGGGACATTCCTGAACACAAGCCATACAGGTTGTGCAAGCCCAGAGTTCATCTTCAGTTATGTAATTGTAAACCAGTGTTTTACTTTCAATTTCATCGGTTTTTGGCACAAGATTTAAAATTGCGGGTGCTTTTTCCATCGTCCTTTTTCTTACGCTTATGATTATCTCACGGGGTGAGAGCGGTTTGCCCGTCAGGTTCGCAGGACAAGCCGATGTGCATCTACCGCATTCGGTGCAAGTGTATCCATCAAAAATCTGTTTCCAGGTTAAATCTTCAACATCAAGGACCCCGAATCTCTCGACATTCTCAATGTTTTCAAAGCTTATCGGATTTAATCTACCTTTTGGTTTTAGGGAACTGAAATAAACATTCGGAATTGATGTTATGATGTGGAGATGTTTTGAAAACGGCAAGTAATTCAGAAATCCGAGAACAAGCAAAATGTGAAGCCACCAGAAAACTGAGTGAAGGACAACTTGCATATCCCAGCCAAATGTATCAAAAATTTTTGCAAATCTTAAGGTTGCAAATCTTAAATCATAAAATTCCGCTTGCCCGAGATTAATCTGGGTTGCATAAGTCCCGAACATCGTTATCATTATGAAGAAAATCATCAAAAGTATGAAAGTTGCGTCAAGATGTGATGATTTTTCAACCTGAAGTCGTTTCGGTCTTTGAATATATCTTCTGTAAAGTGCAACAAGAACTGATAAAATCACGAGAACCCCCATCAAATCCTGAAAGAAAGCAATATACCTGTAAAAACTTCCGATAATGGAAAGATTTGTGTTGAAAAGTCCTTCAAGAATTGCGTCTGTGATTGCTGTTAATAGAATTACAAAGCCCCAGAAGATAAAAAAGTGCATCCATCCAGCGACGAATTCTCTCAAAAGTTTTTTCTGCCCGAATGCAATTGTTAGAACTCTTTTTAATCTTTCAATGGGTCTATCAAATCTGTTTTCCGGTTTTCCGATTTTAAGATATGTGTATAATCTTCTTGCGTTAAATAAAAAGACAGCGATTGAAAATGCAAATATAATTAGAAAGATGAGGTTTTGCAGGGACATTTTTGGTTTTTGGGTTTGTTTTTGCCATTGTTATTTCTTTTCGGGTTTAACTGTTAAGACAGGACATTTTGCTTTACGGACGACTTTTTCGGCGATGCTTCCGAGAAGTGTGTATTCAATCCCTGTCCTTCCGTGGGTTCCCATAACTATTAAATCAATCTTTTTCTCATCTGCAAATTTTACAATTTCATCATCAACAAGACCTTTTCTTATGAAAATTTGGACTTTATTTTTCGTTTTCAAGTTTTCCTTTACGATTCTTTCAAGCTGATTTCTTGCGTTTTCTTCCATATTTTTCTCAACTCGGTCAACCGTCAAGTCAAGTGCGTGAATTGCAAGCACAGGTGGGAGATTTTCAAGTATGTGAAGGACATAAATTGAAGCACCATATTTTTCAGCAAGAGATTTTGCATATTTAAAAGCAGAAATTGAAGCTTCTGATAAATCGGTGGGAAGGAGAATGCGTTTTATTCTCATCTTAAAGCCCCATTTTTATTTGAGGAGTTTTTGAATATCGTTTACGAAAACTTCCTTTGTCCTAGATCCGACATATTTATTTATGATTTTCCCGTTTCTATCAACAAGATATGTTGTTGGTATCCCGATACTTCCGCCGAAAGCGTCAAGAAGTTTTGCTTCAGGGTCGTGGATCAGAACATAATTTATCCCGACATTTTTTGAAAATTCAACAACCGGGGAAATTGACCTGTCTATTGAGACGCCGATTATTTCAAAATTTTTTCCGCCAAGTTCTTCTTTAATTTTTATCAAATCTGGAATTTCTTTCACGCATGGACCACACCATGTAGCCCAGAAGTTTACAAGCACTACTTTATCTTTTATTATCTCATAGAAATTCGCTTCCCCATCTGGTGTTTGCCACGAAAAGTTTGGGGCAAGTTCAGATTGGTTTGATTTTTCAATTTTCACAAGTGTAAAAACTTGCGAAGAGCGTTGTCCGGATTGTTGAGTTGTGGGTTGTTGCTTTTCTTTTTTTGAGCATGAAAAAATTGAGAAGATTAAAAGAAACAATAAAACTTTTTTCATAAATTTACCAGCTTTGTTTTAAAACTCTTTCAAGCTCTTCTTTTGGCAAATTTGAAACAGCGCAACAAACAAGTTCTTTTGTCCCCCATATTGCGAATGATTCATCTTCAATTGTGTCATAAATCCATTCGCCTTTTAAAATTCTTTTCTTCACATCCTCATGCATTGAAGCGCGGTGCAATGGAGTTTGATGAAACAGTATGATTTTCCCATCTTTTTGATAAAATAAATTAACACATTGCGCATCGCCACGGGAATGTCCTGCGTTGATTGAAGCACCGACAAGTTTAAATTCGGGTATATGCGGAACAATCGGCTGGAAAGATGATTTTAAAATAAGTTGATTTTGAATATAGTTGAAATCACCTGATAAAATTTCGGGTTTAGCCACTCCATTTGCTATTGAGTCAAAATAATTAATTAGTCCTGAAACCTCTTTTGCGACAAGTTCCTTTTGAGCCATTTTATTTTCGTAGATTGAAACGAAAACAACCGCAAGAGCTATAACCACTATCGCTAACCCAAATGTAAATGCAACTTCAACCCATGGCTTTGAATTTTTTGCGTCCATCGCTTTTAAATGAGGATTGTAACCATTTTGAAGGAATTTTATCTGGGTGAGAATTGATGTTACAAGTTCATTCGGGACGGGAAGGAGTTTGACATTTGATTTGATTATTTGTTTTGTCTTCTTTTCAAGTTCAAATTCAGTTCTGCAGGTTGCACAACGCCAGATATGTTCTTCAACTTTTTGTTTCGTTTGTTCATCAATTTGATTGTCAACAAGGGCGCTCATAAATTCCCTTGTTTCTCTACAGTCCATGGCAATCACCGGATTTAATTTTTAATCTTTGTCTGGCTCATCTATCTCATAATCTTCAGGGCTACCTTTTATGTATCCTTTTCTTTTTGCAAACTCATAAAGTTGTTTTCTTAACATTTTCCTTCCTCTGTGCAATCTTGACCTTACAGTTCCAATTGGAATGTCAAGAAAGTCCGCGATCTCCTCATAGCTTAATCCTTCAATATCGGCAAGTATGACGACTGTTCTGAATTCATCTGGCAACTTCCCAAGCGCTTCTATAACTTCATCTTCAAATATATTTTCAAAGATGTGTTCTTGTAAATCTGATGACTCAAATGATTCATCCCTTACCGTCTCGTAGAAGTTTTGAACTTCATCGTAATCAACTTTTCCTGGTTCTTTTGTCGCCTTGCGATACTTATTGATGTATGAATTTTTCATTATCTTAAACAACCACGCCCGTATGTTTGTTCCTGGTTCGTATTGATCCCAGAATCTAAATGCTTTTAGATATGTCTCCTGGACGAGGTCTTTTGCATCTTCCTCATTTCCTGTCATACGGTATGCATAGTTATAAAGGAGCATCATATGTGGGATCGCCTCTTTTTCAAACTCTTTCTGTCGTTTCAATAATTCCTCATCAGTCAATTTTTTATCCCGCTTCTCCTTCGCTATCAAATCTTTTATTTTGGCTTTGAGATTCATAAAATCCGGGCTTGTTGTTTTTACTTGTTTAATTATAATAAATTTTGCTTTCATTATCAATAGCAATAAAATTTACGCTCGCTCAAAAATTAGATGCGGTGTTTTTGAAATAAGATTGTTATATTTATCCCTGAACCAATGGCTTGATAACAAAAGATTTAAGCAAATGTCAGAGCAATTCTGGGTTGAGGTTGAAGTAAAAACAACAGAAGAAGCGCTGGAGCTTGTGATCGCATTTGCGTCGGAAATTGGAACAAGTGGATTCTGGGAGACAGATGAATCTTTAAAGTGTTATTTCAAGAAAGATGAATGGGATTCGGGTAAAGGTGAAAGTTTTTTGAATTTTATCAAGAATTTGGAAATTGAAGGTCAAAAGGTTGAAGTTTCAGTAAGGGAATTTCGGGAGGAAAACTGGAATAAAATCTGGGAAGAATCAATTGAACCGATTGAAGTTGGAGAAAAGTTTGTGATAAAACCATCATGGAAAGAATACAGGGGAAAGAGCAAAATAGTTATCCAGATTGATCCGAAGATGGCTTTTGGAACGGGTCATCACGAGACGACGAGATTGATGTTAAGGGCAATTGAGAAATACCTTTATCCGGGATGTAAAATTCTTGATGTCGGAACTGGTTCGGGGATTCTATCAATTGCAGCAGTTAAACTTGGTGCTGAATTCGCACTCGGCGTTGATAATGACAAATGGGCTTATGAAAATGCGCTTGAAAATGCGAAAATAAATGGCGTTGAAGATAAATTTAAACTCATTCTCGGTTCAATTGAAGATGTAAAGGAGAAAAATTTTGATTTCATCTTTGCAAATATAAACAAGAATGCGGTGATTGCGATGATGAAGGATTTTCAAACAAGATTAAAAAAAGATGGTTTTTTAATCACATCAGGTTTTCTTGATGTTGAACAGGGGACAATTGAAGAATATCTTCTTGCGCATGATTTTGAGATTGTTGATGTTTTGAAAGAAAACGAATGGGTTGCAATAGTTTCAAAATTTTAAAGTAATATCTTGCTTATGAGAGTTGCTTCAATTGACATCGGGACAAATACATTGCTTCTTTTAATTGCTGAGGTTAAAGATGGAAAGATAACAACACTTCACAACTCGCAGATTATTGCAGGACTCGGGAAAAATATTGACGCAGATGGTCTAATACAAAAAGAGGCATTTGATAAAATTTCAGATGCTTTAATTGAGTTCAAAAAAATTTCAGAAAAGTTCGGGGTTGAGAAAATCTTTGCAGTTGGGACGAGCGCTTTAAGAGATGCGAAAAATAGAGATGAATTTTTGAATTTCATCAAGCGAAAGACAGGAATTGAAATTAAAGTTATCTCGGGCGAAGAAGAGGCGAGGTTAACATATCTTGGTGCAGTAAGCGGGCTTGATGAAGAGATTTTAAAAACAAAAATAACCGTTATTGACATAGGCGGGGGAAGCACCGAGGTGATCCTTGGCTTAGGGTTTGAAATAGAAAAATTTATCTCACTTGATATAGGAACTGTGCGAATCACCAGAAAATTTTTAAAGCATTCACCACCACTTGATGAGGAAATAGAGAATGCGAAATTTTTTATCCGTAATGAATTTGAGAGGATCAGAAATTTTGAATTTGCCGGTTCAAATCTGGTCGGGGTTGCTGCAACCGTTACAACAGTTGCGTCATACTCTTTGAATCTTCAAACTTACGATGGTGAAAAAATCAATGGCTATGTGATGGGGATTGAAACGATTGAAAAAATTTATGAGAAATTTAAAAATTTGAGCATTGCTGAAATAAGCAAGATACCGCAGATTTCAAAAGGTAGAGAAGATGTGATTTTCGCCGGTGTTTTAATTTTGTTTGAGTTTATGAAGAAATTTAATTTCAAAAGTATAATTGCAAGTGATAGAGGCGTGAGATATGGCGTTATATTTAACCTTCTGCGAACAAACTCCTTATAGCCCTTTCTATCTCCTCAACTTGATATGGTTTCTGGACATATCTTAAATTCTTTTCTTCAGCCATCAAATCCCGAACTTTTTTATCGGGTGCAAATCCCGATGTAAAGATAACTTTGATATCTTTGTTGATGTATTTTAGTTCTTTGAATGTTTCAAATCCGTCCATAAGTGGCATTATGACATCAAGAATGACAAGGTCAATTTCATCTTTTTTCTCTTTGTAAATTCTTATCCCTTCAACACCATCACCTGCTTGAATTACATCATATCCAAGTTCGTATAATATATCGGCGAGGATCATACGGAGAAATTCTTCATCGTCAATTATCAAAATTTTAAGTTTTGTTTTCACGGGTTCAATTTCTTCAATGTTTTCTTCTTTTCTTCTCTCAACGGGGAGAAATAATTCAAAGGTTGAACCTTTTCCGGGCGAGCTTGAAACTTTGATAAATCCATTGTGATTTTTGATGACGCCATAAGCCATTGAAAGTCCAAGTCCACTTTTGCCAAGTACTCTTTTCGTTGTGAAGAATGGTTCAAAAATTCTTTTCATCGTTTCATCGCTCATACCAATTCCTGTGTCGGAAATTGAGATTTTCACATATTCGCCTGGTTTAAATTCGGGGTCATCAACTGTGTTTTCGCCATACCATCCGAATTCAGTTTTTATAGTGAGTGTTCCGCCGTTTTCCATCGCTTCAATGCCGTTTAAAATTATATCATACAGAACTTGTGAAATTTGCTCACGATCGCAGACGATATCTGGAATACTCGGGTCAAATTCAGTTTTAATTAAAATTTTATCGCTCGTTTGCACTTTTTTGAGGACATCTATTACCAATTCGTTCAAGTTTGCATTTGTTATTTTAAATTTTCCACCTCTTGCGTATCCGATGAGTTTTTTAACAAGCTCAGCACCTCTTGTTGTTGACCTCTCAATTATATCAGCCAAGTAGTAGATTTTTTCCTCTTTTGGAACTCTCATTTTGATAAGTTGTGCTGAGCCAAGTATTCCAGCGAATATATTGTTGAATTCGTGAGCCATACCGCCTGCGATTTGTGCAAGTCCACGAAGTTTGTCTGCTTCGTGAACTTTATCAAGAATTTTCAAATACTCCGTAAGGTCAACTATGATACCGTCGTAGCAGGTTTTTCCCGTTGCTTCGCTTAATTTTTTAACCGAGATTTGAACATTTAAGACATTTTCAAATTTGTTTTTCAATTGTGCGTCAAATCCTTTGACCTGTCCTTTTGATGTGATTTCTTTTTTGAATTTTTCTGCGATTTCGGATGAAACAAATAAATCGTAGAAGTTAACATTGTCATTCGGGTTGAAACCAAAAATTTTCTCAAACGCAGGATTTATGTCTGTTAAGTTTCCATTTTCATCCATTCTAAAAATAGCTTCGCTTGAGTTTTCAAATATGGCTCTATATTTGCTTTCTGATTCAAAAATCTGGCGATACATTCTGGCGTTTTGAATTGCTATTGAAAGTGTATCTGCTATTGTTTGGAGGACAAGCAAATCAACATTATCAAAGGCGCTGACAATTTCTGATTCGCAATTTATTGCTCCGACAATTTCATTTTTTACAATAAGTGGAATTACAACTTCAGATGCGGTTGTTTTGTAATATCTCTTTGATTCAGAATCAAGAATAAGGTCGGGGACATAGATAAGTTTTCTTTCACGGATTGCTTTGCCAATGATTCCTTCGTTTATTGATTGTGCGTATTTGTCGGGGAGTGCTTCTTTTAATGAGCCGTAAATTTCCTTCATAACAAGCATATCATTTACTCGCTCATAAATTTCAACAACGAGTTCTTTTTTACCGAGGACAGAGTAAATAAGTTTAACCGCTCTTTCAAAAATTTTATCAATGTCTCTTTCAAGCACAAGGTCACGGGTGAGTTTATAGACGGTTTCAAGTTTGAAGAGAAGTTTTATATTTTCCATTGTTGAATCAAATTTTTCAAGGATGATACTGATGGTTTCAGCTATCGTTTTGAAGATTTTTACATCTTCGGATGTGAATGCGTTTGTTCTCTCGGAGCTTATATCAAGAACTCCAATAATTTTTCCTTTCTTTCGGATTGGAATTGCTATTTCCGAAGCAATTGGAGCATCGTAAAGCGGAATAAATTGCGGACTTTTTGATACATCATTTATCACGATGACATCACCGATCAGAACAGATGAACCCGGAATTCCGTAGCCAGCTTCAAGCGTATAAGTTTCATCAAGATAATCTTCAAGGTAACCTGAAACAGCAGTCAATTTCAATTTTCGTGATTGATCAACGGAGAAATAAAGCACATTTAAGAATTTAAATTCGTTTCTTATAAGGGAGACGACATTTTTGAAAAACTCGTCAATTGATTTTATCTCAAGCCCGAGGCGTGAGATTTCGTAGATGATTTTAAATTGGGATTTTTGCCTTTCAAGTCGTCTTTCTTTCTCATCAAGTAATTTCACCATCTGGTTAAAGCTTTCTGCGAAGTCGTAAATTTCTGATGATTTCGGTGCCTCAAGTTGAACATTGTAAATTCCACGTCCGATGTCCTGCATCAAGCCGGAAACATTTGTGAGTGGCTTTAAAACTCTGCGATTGAATGCCCCAAGTATCATCAGGAAACCAAGAACTATCAAAATCACAATCGTTGTGAAAATGAGTAAATTTGTGTTTTTAACTTTTTCAAGATAGGGGGTTGCTTCAATTTTTAAGATTATTCCGCCGATTTTCCCGTTTTCTCCGTAAATCGGTTTAACTTTTTCGTAGATTTTTTTCTCGGGTATATATCTTAACATTTCTGACTGATATAAAAAAGCACCATCTGGAATTTCCATTTGTTCCCCTATATAGCAGAGAACTTTTCCGGTGCTGTCAAATACAGATATTAACTTTACATCCGGGAATTTCTTATAACTCTGTATAAATTCTGAAACCTTTTCAATTTCCCCTCTTGTGAGATGATATTTTATCGTGTGGGTTAAATCTGATGTGATGACTTCAATTTTATCGCGGATATAGGTTTCAAAGTTTCGTATGATCACATGTTCGTTCAGATAAATTAATCCGGCGGTAATTAAAATCATTAATAGAGTTATTAAACTTGCAATTGACCTTCCGCTCATACGATCTGAAAATTCTTTTTAGAACCTTTTCCGTTAACCCGCCGTTATCGGAAATGAAGAACTAATATGATTACGATTGAAATATAATACATCTGATCAACATTATCAAGTTGTGTTTGTTTTTGCGCTTTTATAAGATCGCTCGGAATAAATCTTGCTTTTATCAGGGGCTTTGTTTATATTTTTAAGGTAAATTTGAAACAAAATCAAAGGTTCGGATGCCGACCACAGCGGATATAAGAAATGGCTTGAACATTAGATACAATGGTAAAGTTTATACTATCATTGATTTTCAACATGTTAAAAGAGGTCGTGGCGGTGCTTTTGTGAGAGTGAAACTTAAAGATGTTAAAACAGGGCGAATACTTGAAGAGACATTTGATTCTGGTGAGGAAATTGAAATCGTTCGGCTTGATTTCAGAAAGTTTCAATTTTTATACAAAGATGGAGATGATTTTGTTTTTATGGATCTTGAGACATTTGATCAAATTCATGTGCCCTCCGATCTCGTCGGGGATAATGCTCTGTTTATGAAGGAAAATGAGACGGTTGATATTTTGTTTGATGGGGATCAAATTCTTGGAATTCAGCTTCCGACATTTGTTGAGCTTGAAGTTGTTGAAACCGAGCCGGGGATAAAAGGTGATACCGTCACAAATGTTATGAAACCAGCAAAGCTTGAAACTGGCGCGGTAATAAATGTTCCATTATTCATTGAGCAGGGTGAGAAGATAAAAGTTGATACAAGAACCGGTGAATATGTTGAAAGGGTAAAATAAAATTAAATGAGGTAGGAAAATGGATTTAAACTACATCAAAGAGTTAATCAAAGCGGTTGATGAAAGCGGTGTTGAAGAAGTTGAGATAGAGATTGAAGGTTCAAGGTTAAGGATAAGTAAGAATCGCAAGGGTGAAGCGATGGCATCTCATTCTGGGGCGAATTCACTTCCGAATTATATTCCGATACCATTTCCAATTTACCCGCCATCAGGTTTTATTCAACCATCTGTTCCGGTTGTGCAGACGCCTCAAACGATTCAGCAGACCACCCCGGTTGAAGTTAAGGAAGAAAGTCCGAAAGAAACAGCTGAGGCCCCAGCTGTTGAAGCAGGGAAAAAGTATCACGAGATAAAGTCCCCAATTGTTGGGACATTTTATCGTGCGCCGGCTCCGGATGCTGAACCATATGTTAAGGTTGGAGATGAGGTCTTCCCGGGGACAGTTCTCTGTATAGTTGAAGCGATGAAGCTTATGAACGAAATTGAGTCAGATGTCCACGGGAGAGTTGCCAAGATTCTCGTTGAAAATGCCCAGCCGGTTGAATATGGACAACCCCTTTTCCTTATTGAACTTCTGGATTAACAAAAAAATTCTGTTTAAAATTGTTTAGAAAAATTCTAATCGCCAATAGAGGTGAAATCGCATTACGAATTATCAGAACTTGCAAGGAGCTTGGCATAAGAACTGTTGCGGTTTATTCTGAAGCAGATAGATATTCACTTCATGTTAGATTTGCAGATGAAGCTGTTTGCATAGGTCCAGGTCCGAGCAAGGAAAGTTATCTTAACATTCCACGGATAATTGCAGCAGCGGAGATAACAAATGCAGAGGCAATTCACCCTGGATATGGATTCCTTGCTGAAAATGCGATGTTTGCCGAAATTTGTGAATCATCAGGGATAAAGTTTATTGGTCCGACTCCGGATGCAATTGAGGCAATGGGTGATAAGGCACTTGCAAAGGAGACGATGAGAAAAGCGGGGGTTCCGGTAATTCCGGGAAGTGACGGCGTTGTTGAAACTCTTGAAGAGGCAAGAGAGATTGCAAATGAAATCGGTTTCCCGGTGATGTTGAAAGCAGCAGCTGGTGGAGGTGGAAAGGGTATGCGAATGGTGATGAGCGATGATGAACTTGAAAACGCATGGCAGACAGCACGAGCAGAAGCTGAGGCAGCTTTTGGTAATCCAGCGCTTTATATTGAAAAATTTATTGAAAAACCAAGGCATGTTGAGATTCAAATCCTTGCTGATGAACACGGAAATATAATTCACCTTGGTGAAAGAGATTGCTCAATCCAGAGAAGACATCAAAAGCTTATAGAAGAATCCCCGTCTCCAATTGTCACGCCGGAACTTCGGGAAGCAATGGGACAGGCAGCAATCAAGGGAGCAAAGAGCGTAAAATATAGAAATGCTGGAACGATTGAATTTCTGGTTGATAAAGAGGGCAATTTTTATTTTATGGAAATGAACACACGAATTCAGGTTGAACATCCGGTCACGGAAATGGTTTATGGAATTGATATAGTAAGGGAGCAAATTAGAATTGCAGCCGGTGAAAAACTTGGCATTAAACAAAGACAGATTAAACCGAATGGACATGCTATTGAGTGTAGAATCAACGCGGAGGACCCATTTAAAGGTTTCAGACCTTCGCCGGGAAAGATAACTGCTCTGCATTTTCCGGGTGGTTATGGAGTAAGAGTTGATTCACACATTTACCAAGAATATGTAATCCCGCCGTATTATGATTCAATGATTGCAAAACTTATAGTTCACGCAAGGACGAGGGATGAAGCAATAGCCCGAATGTTAAGAGCGCTTGAGGAGTTCGTGATTGAGGGTGTGCATACGACAATACCATTCCATATCAAGCTTTTGAATTCACCCGAATTCAGAAGTGGTGTTGATTATGATACAAAGTTTATTGACCATAGATTTAACATGAACGATTAAAAACCCAAAAAGGAGAAGCGATATGCAATTTCCGGAAAATTTAAAGTACACAAAAGAACATGAATGGATAAGAGTTGAAGACAACTCTATCGGGGTTGTCGGAATAACGGATTACGCACAAAGCGAGCTCGGGGACATAGTTTATGTTGAACTTCCACAAATTGGTAAAGCCGTCAAACAACTTGAATCATTTGGGACAATTGAAGCTGTAAAAGCTGTCTCTGACCTTTTCTCCCCTGTTTCCGGTGAAGTTATTGAAGTAAATGAAAAGTTAAAAGATTCACCCGATTTGATAAACAAGGACCCATATGGTGAGGGCTGGATCATTAAGATAAAAATTAAAGATTTGAACGAACTTAACAATCTTCTCTCTGCGGAGGAATACAGGAAGTTGATCGGAAAGTAAAATTTTAAAATTTAAGGGGCACATCAAAAATGGGCTTCGTTCCAAACACCGATGAAGACAGACGGGAGATGCTTAAAGCAATTGGCGTCTCCTCTTTTGAAGAATTAATTTCAGATATCCCACCCGAAATAAGATTGAAAGAAGATTTAAAACTTCCCGAGCCACTCTCAGAGTATGAGGTTCTAAAAGAACTTCAATTAATCTCGGAGAAAAATCTTGATTTAAACCATGCGATTTCATTTCTTGGTGGAGGTGCTTATGATCATTTTGTTCCTTCAGTTGTTTTCACGATAATAAGCAGGTCAGAATTTTACACCGCTTACACACCTTATCAAGCGGAGGTTAGTCAGGGGACATTGCAGGCAATTTATGAATATCAAACGATGATTTGCAGATTAACCGGTATGGATGTTGCAAATGCATCAATGTATGATGGTGGGAGTGCTCTTGCCGAAGCAGTTCTGCTTGCAATTGGACATACGGGGAGAAATGAAGTTATAATTGCAGGACCTGTTAACCCTAATTATTTAACAGTCGTCCGCACATACACGCATCCAAGAAGAGCAGAGGTTAAATTAACAAGATTTGATTCCGGGGTTTGCGATATTGATGATTTGAAATCAAAGGTTAGTGATAAGACCGCATGTGTTGTCGTTCAACAACCGAACTTTTTCGGAAACATTGAAGATGTGTTTGAGATTGAGAAAATCGCTCATAATGCCGGGGCTTTGTTTATAGTTGCGATTGATCCAATTTCACTTGGCTTGCTGATCCCACCGGGTGAATATGGCGCTGATGTTGTTGTTGGCGAGGGGCAGTCGCTTGGAATTCCGTTAAGTTTTGGAGGTCCTTATCTTGGAATTTTTGCGGTGAAGGAATTTTTAATAAGAAAAATCCCGGGGCGACTTTCGGGCATTACAATTGATAGGGATGGGGAGCGTGGCTTTACTTTAACACTTCAGACAAGAGAACAACACATAAGAAGAGAGAAAGCGACATCAAACATCTGCACAAATCAAAGTTTAATGATGCTTGCTGCAACGGTTTATATGGCTTTGATGGGGAAACAGGGTTTGAGGGAGGTTGCAAATCTTTGCCTTCAAAAAAGCCATTATCTTGCCGGGGAAATTTCAAAAATTGACGGATTTAAATTGAAATATAATCAACCGTTCTTCAAAGAGTTCGTCGTCCAGACCCCTGTCCCTGTGTCAAAGATAAAAGAGAAATTGCAGGCAAAGAAGATTTTACCCGGGATTGATCTTTCAAAGTTTGATGGCTATGGTGATGGTTTGCTCATTGCGGTTACGGAGAAAAGAACGAAGAAAGAGATGGATTTATTTGTTGAGGAGTTGAGAAATTTGATTAAAGGTTAATTTCGGATTTTTCGCATAATTCAAAAGGGGCGTAATTTACGCCCCTAATTTTTTATAGGGGGAGTTTTTAATAAACAAAAAGCACTTTAAATGCACAGGTTCTCTGTAATAATTCCGACTCTGAACGAAGAAGCAACGCTTGGCTGGGCTGAAAAAACTTTCACAGATGAACTCAAAAGAAAATACGATGTTGAAGTAATCGTAAGCGATGGGGGAAGCACTGACTTAACAATTGAAGTTGCTAAAAAATTCGCTGATAAAATCATTTTAAATGAAAATCGGGATAAACAAACAATTGCAAAGGGGAGAAATATCGGGGCTTTTAACTCCACTGGGGAAGTTCTCATTTTTCTAAACGCAGATGCAAGAATAAATGATGTTGATACTTTTTTTAAACTCGTTGATAATCTTATGAAAATGCCAGCGGTGGTTGCTCTATCGTTTGAAGTTTTCGTCTATCCAGAAGAAGAATTGTTCAAAGATAGAATCTTTCACTTTTTTATCAACAAATTTTTCGCGATGTTAAATGTGATTGGTCTTGGAATGGGAAGAGGTGAATGTCATGTCGTGAAAAGGGAAATTTTTTTCAAGGTGGGTGGATATAATGAAAATCTCCCTGCTGGAGAGGACTTTGAACTTTATATGCGACTTCGTCGGCTCGGGAAAATAATAAATGTGTATGGTTTAAAAATTTACGAATCCCCGAGAAGATACAGAAAATATGGATACATCAAAACGCTCGCGTTGTGGTTTTTAAATTCTGTTTCAATTATCTTTTGGAAAAAGTCAATTTCAAAAGTTTGGGACGCTGTAAGATGAAAAAATTTTTAATTTTGATTTTAATCATCACAGCGGAGATATTTTCGCAGGTTGAAAATGTCCCGATCTCGCATAGGGTTTACGATTTTTTGAAACGAATGGAGGTAAGGGGGATAATCAAAAATTTTGATGATGCTTCTTTGCCTTTGTCAAGGGGTGAAGTTGCAAATTTTCTTGCGGAAATTTTTTCCCAGCGTGATAAGTTGACAGAAAAAGAACTCGGATATCTTGAACTTTTAATGATTGAATTTGAACACGAACTCGGGCGTGAGAAATTTTTTGAGACATCAATTTTGAAAGATGGCTTGAAATTTATTTTTTCAGACAGGGCAAAATATCTTTACACTTACAGAGATACGAGCATATCTTTCTTTGTTGATGCGCTTGTGAATTTTGAATCAAAATTCTCACGGACTTCAAATGTTCATCTTGCTGAAATAGGCGGGAGATTGCGTGGCACTTACGACGGGAAATTCGGCTTTTATCTTCAGTCAACAGATGGACAATCATTCGGGGATAAAGAACTTGCCCTTGAAGATTTGAGGTTGAAGCAAAATTATAAATTCAATGAACAGGGTTCTGTTAATTTTGATTTCACAGATGCGTATATCAAATATCAAACGAAGTATTTAAGTTTTCAAATCGGCAGGGAATCAGTGACGCAGGGATACGGGTTTTCGGGTAAGTTATTCGTCTCAAGAACATCACCTGTTTTTGATTTTTTGAAGATCAGATTCAAATATAAAGGCGTGTCTTATGATTTTATACATTCGTGGCTTCTTGGTGTAAAGTTTTTAATTCCTGATACAATTTCAGGTGATAGAACATTTGTTGATTCAAAATATCTTGCGACGCACAGGTTAAATTTTAATTTTTGGGGTAAATTTTACTTTGGTGTATGGGAAGGGGTTATTTACACGAAGCGTTTTCCTGAACTTGCGTATTTAAATCCGATTAATTTTTATAAGTCCGCCGAACATTCACTTCAAGACAGGGATAATGCTTTGCTCGGTTTTGATTTCAAGTCAAATCTTTTCAAAAATTTTCAAATTTACGGGACAATTTTGATTGATGATATAAATTTCCCTTTGATTGGCACGGGCTGGTATGGTAATCAACTTGGCTATCAAATTGGTTTCTATCTTGCTAATTTCATAAAGAATGCGGATTTTATCTTTGAATACACACGGATTGAGCCATATGTTTATTCTCACAGATTCAACGAGAACAATTACACTCACAACGGATTTCTGATCGGGCATGAGATTGGACCGAATTCAGATGATTTTTTTGTGAAAATTATTTATCTTTTATCAAAAAGAGCGATTTTGAGCGTTTTCGCTGAAAGAATAAGGCACGGTAATAACCCTGTTGCTGGAGCGGATACAATAAATGTAGGTGGTGATTTCAATCTCGGTCATCGTGTTCGGGATGCTGAGAAAGTTAAATTTCTTGATGGAGTGGTTGAGAAAAAATTTAAATTTGGACTTGATGTGTTTTACGAGGTAAGGAAGGATTTTATGCTTGGCTTCGGTGTTGGAAATTATGGGAAAAATTTTTTAACTTATTTCAAACTAAAAATAGATTATTAAGGAGGCAATTGAATATGCTGAGGCAAAAGTTTTCATATCTAACGATGATAATCGTCCTGGTGATTGGAATTATCATCGGGGCAAATTTAAACAGTTTGTTTTCAAGTGATGATATTTATGTCCAGATAATGAAATTGAACGATGTTTTGAATCTAACGAGAAAAAATTATGTAGATAAAATTGACACTCAAACACTTGTTGAAGCAGCAATTCAGGGGATGCTTGAAGTTCTTGATCCGCACTCCGTTTATATCCCCGCAAAAGCGATGGAGAGGGTCAATGAAGATATCAGGGGAAGTTTTGAGGGTATCGGAATTGAATTTACCATAATAAATGACACGATAAATGTCGTTTCGCCGATCGCAGGAGGTCCAAGTGAGCAACTCGGGATAATGGCTGGAGATAAGATAATAAAAATAGATGATGAGCCGGCAATTGGATTGAAGAATGAAGATGTTATAAAGAAATTACGCGGTCCGAAAGGAACAAAAGTTAAAGTGACGATTTTTAGACCCGGGGTTAAAGAGTTGATTGACTATGTTATCACGCGTGACAAGATATCAATTTACAGCGTTGATGTTGCAATTATGGTGACAAAAGACATCGGTTATATAAGCGTAAACAGATTTTCGGAGACAACAGATCGTGAATTCAAGGAAGCGGTTGAGAAACTTAAATCCCGCGGGATGAAAAAACTCATTCTTGACCTTCGTAATAATCCGGGTGGTTTGCTTTCAGAGGCGGTTAAACTTGCTGATGAATTTCTCCCGGAAGGTGAATTAATAGTTTACACGAAGGGACGTTTGCCTGAATATAACGAAGAATTTTACGCAACAAGAGAAGGTGTCCTTGAGAAAATCCCGGTTGTTGTGCTTGTGAATCAGGGGACTGCTTCGGGAAGTGAGATTGTGGCTGGTGCGATTCAGGATTGGGACAGGGGATTGGTCGTCGGAGATACAACTTTTGGAAAAGGTCTTGTTCAAAGACAGTTCCCATTAAACGATGGTTCTGCTTTAAGATTGACAACAGCAAGATATTACACGCCAAGCGGTAGATTGATACAAAAACCATATGAAGGGAAAAAATATCTCTCGTCCTCAGAACAGGCAAAAAAGGATACATCAAAGACAGCATATTTCACGAAGATTTTAAAACGCCCTGTATACGGTGGCGGTGGGATTGCACCGGATTTTGTCGTCAAAACTCAGAACTTAACAGATCTCTCCGTTAATATCAGAAGACATAATCTGTTCTATATCTTCATCTCCAACTTTATGGATGAAAATGGGAACTGGATAAGGAAAAAATACGGAAATGATTTTGAATTTTTCAGGCGTGATTTTGAAATAACGGATGAAATGCTGAATAAATTTAAGAGCTTCGTCATCTCAAAAGGCGTGGAATGGAATGAAAGTGACTATCAAAAAGATTTGCCTTATATAAAGGCGATTTTAAAAGCAAATGTTGCGAGGTTTATCTGGAGGAATGAGGGTTGGTATCCGATAATGCTTGAAGTTGATGAGCAGTTCCGAAAAGCGTTAGAGTTAATGCCGCAGGCGGAGAAATTATTCGCAAGTGGTAGATAGTTATCGGAAGCCCCCGTATCCCTGCGGGGGCAGTTTATTTAAAAATAAATCGGGATGAGGAAATGAGATTGAAATTGCTATTTTTTTTAATTTTTGTTTTTTCGCTTGGTTTAATTGCACAGGTTCAACAGCAACAGACAAAGTATTCGGTTGATGATGTTATTAAAAAACTTGAAGCGATGGATAACTCGCTTAAAGAAAAAGTTGATGCTCTGAGGAATGAATTTGATCAGAAGTTGAATCAAAGTGTGAATCAAGTAAGGGATGAACTTGCATCAAAAATTGAGAAGGTTGATTCAAAAGTTTCGGCAATTTCATCAGAAACTGGGCAAGTGTCTAAAAAAGTTAACCAGATTTCAGCACAAAACAGGGAACTTGGAAATCGTATTTCAAAGATTGAGGGGAAATTTTCCGAAATTGAAAGTGGAATTGCCGATGTGAAAAAGTCCGTTGGAGATGTTGGAACAGATGTTAAAAATGTATCGGCGAAAATTGATGAAAACTCAACCAAGTTTGATCAAATTCTTTCAAAACTCGGCTCAAACAGGGCAACCCTTATCGTTGGGTTTATAATTCTCATAATTCTTTCGGCAGGTGTTGCCGTTGGGGTTATGAATCTTTCAAAATTGACCAGGTCAGTTGAGAGAAACATACTTGATGGATTTGAAAACACCGCTGGTAAAGTTGAGGTTACGGCAAATGATTTGAAGACGATAGTTGATGTTCTAAAGCAACAGACAAGTGAAATAGTTGCGTATCAGAGAATTCTTGAAGAAAGAATAATCTCGGCTCAACAACAGATTGAGGCAAAACTTGAGGAAAAACTTGCAGCAAGACGTGGTGGACGACCAAGAAAAACATCATCTTCTGAAGAGTAAATGTTATGGAAGTTTTATTTTCGCTTATTTTGATATTTAAAATTCTGGTTTCGCCTTTTAAAAGCGAAGAAATAGTTCAGCAGGAATTTGAAAAGTTTAATAGAAACTTCAATACATCTTTTATCCGTGTTGGAGAAGAGCTTGTTTATGAGGTCAAGTATCTTTTTTTCAAACTCGGTCAGATTAAGTTTACGGTTGTGGATAAGTTCGTTGACAATGGGAAGGAATTTTACAGGGTTAAGGTGAAAATAGATTCGTATTCCCTTCCGTTCATTGATATACACGCTAATTTTGATGCTGTTTTTGATTCAAGATTCGTCGCTCAAAGATATTACGTCGAAATGAACGAGAAGAAGTATTATCAAAGTGTAAAATACAGATTCATTGAAAATGCTTCTGCATATGTAGTTGAAAAAGTTTATCAGAATTTTGAAAACAACACAAAGGGCAGGAAAATTGATACAGTGAAGGTCAGCACAAATTATTGCGATGGTCCGTCGCTGTTTTATTATGCTCGTTCAAATGCTTCTCTTGGAAGGATGGTTGTTCTTCCAACTTTTATAGAGGGAATGAAAGGCATTACGATAATAAATTTTGGAAAGAAGACGAAAATAAAAATTGATTCGGTGAAACATCATATCAACGCGT
>CAZQJI010000004.1:53562-69111 GCA_964593475.1 uncultured Bacteroidota bacterium
TTTGGAAAGAAGACGAAAATAAAAATTGATTCGGTGAAACATCATATCAACGCGTATGAGATCAGTGGAAAAGCAAATTATATTGGATTTTTCGGCTTAACAGGTGATTTTACCGGGTGGATAAGTGCAGATGAAAGGGCGATACCTTTGAGGGGTAAATTGAAAGTTTTGGTTGGGAGTGTTGTCGTTGAACTTAAAAGCTGGAATTTTGATTGGAATCCATCTTAAACAAAAATAAAATCTGTCTGGAGTTATGCGAATCTTACCTTATAGAGGCAAATTTCCAGAAATTGATGAATCGGTTTTTATTGCTGATGGTGCCGTTGTAATTGGGGATGTTGTCATCGGCAAGGACTCAAATATATGGTTTAATGCGGTTATACGGGGAGATGTCAATTACATAAGAATTGGAGAGAGGACAAACATTCAGGATGGTTGCATTTTGCATGTTACGACAGAAAAATATCCTTTAATTATCGGAAATGATGTCACAGTTGGACATGGTGCGATTTTGCATGGTGCGGTGATTCGTGATAAATGTTTAATTGGAATGGGGGCAATTGTCCTTGATGGTGCGGAAGTTAAACCATATTCGCTTGTTGCTGCTGGTTCACTTGTTAAACAAGGATTCATTGTCCCGGAAGGAACTCTTGTTGCAGGCGTACCTGCAAAAGTTATAAGAGAGTTAACAGAAGAAGAAAAGAAAGCAATTGAAGAATCAGCACTTCATTATGTTGAACTTTCAAAGGAATATAAGAACTTAAAGGGGGTAAGTTATGAAGTTAAAAATATGGGGTTGTAGGGGTTCAATCCCTACACCGGGAAAGGACACAGTTAGATACGGGGGGAATACTCCCTGCGTTGAGCTCAAACTTGATGACAATAATTTGATCATTCTTGATTCAGGAACTGGCATAAAAAATCTCGGGAATTATCTGATTCACAAAGGTGAGTCAATCCGTGCTTATATAATGATAACTCATCCGCACTGGGATCATATTCAGGGATTTCCATTTTTCAAGCCACTTTTCATCTCTGGGAATGAATTTACAATCGTTGGCTCTGGCGCAAGAACGAAGACGCTTGAACAGATAGTTGCGGATCAAATGGACAGGGTTTATTTCCCTGTGAGATTAAGTGAGTTAAAGGCGAACATAAAATTTTTACAGGTTGGGGAGGAAGAATTTAAAATTTACGATGCAGTTGTTCAAACAATTTATGTGAATCATCCCGGTTTCACGCTTGGATACAGGATAACTTATGATAAAAAGACGATAGTTTACATAAGCGATAATGAGCCGTTTGATAGAGAAATAACCCCATATCTTTTCAACTGGGAAAAGGAAGTCGTTGAAAGATTTGATAAAGTTCCGGGTGACCCGAACAAAAGAATTTTTGATTTCGTCCGCGGCGCTGATCTTTTGATTCACGATACAACTTACACGCCGGAGGAGTATGTTGAGAAAGTCGGGTGGGGACACTCTCATTATCTATTTACTTTGAGAGTAGCACACGAAGGCGAGGTCAAACGATTGCTCCTTTTCCATCACGATCACACTCACACCGACAATATGATAGATGAAATTTTTGAACACTGTAAAAACGAAGTTAAAAAGAGAAAATACAAGTTTAATCTTCTCGTCGCATCAGAGGGGATGGAGATAGAAATCTAATTTGTTTTATTTTGAGTGGTTTTATAAATTGTTTTTGCGAGGAAAATTTTTTGAAACAATTTTACACAGCAGTAATGAAAAGAATTGCGATTTTGGGTTCAACCGGCTCCATTGGGAGAAACGCTATTGAAGTGATCTTGAAATTTCCAGATAGATTTAGGGTTACTTATCTTGCGGTGAATAAAAACATAGAACTTTTGCTTGACCAGGTAAAAATTTTGAAACCGAAGGGCGTCGCTATCTTTGATAGAAAAAAAGCAGAAGAATTTTCAAAACTTGTGGATGGCGAAGTTGAAGTTCTCGCCGGAGAGGAAGGGTTGGTTGAAATTGTGACAAGAGATGATGTTGATATTGTGTTAAATTCATTGGTTGGTTTCTCCGGACTTAAACCAACGGTGAAGGCGATTGAAAGGAAAAAAAGAATTGCGCTTGCAAATAAGGAAACCCTTGTCGTAGCCGGTGAGATAATCACAAAACTTCTGCGTGAGAACAATGTTGAACTTATACCTGTTGATAGTGAACACAATGCGATATTTCAGTGTCTAGTCGGCGAGGATATATCAAGTATAAACAAGATAATTTTAACAGCATCAGGTGGACCATTTCTTAACAGAGATAAATCAGAGCTTGAAAGTGTGACGATTGAAGAAGCCCTTAAACATCCAAACTGGAAGATGGGCAAGAAGATAACGATTGATTCGGCGACATTGATGAATAAGGGACTTGAAGTGATTGAGGCGCACTGGCTTTTTGGTTTGCCCGTTGAAAAAATTAAAGTTGTAATTCATCCACAATCAATAATTCATTCAATGGTTGAATTCGTTGACGGCTCAATAAAAGCGCAACTTGGCGTTCCGGATATGAAAATACCGATTCAATACGCCTTGACTTATCCCGATAGAACACCTGCAGATTATGGACGGGTTGATTTTGCGAAACTTGGCAAAATAACTTTTCTTGAACCTGACTTTGAAAAATTTGAATGTTTGAAAATTGCTTATGAAGTTGCTAAGCTTGGTGGGACTTATCCGACTGTTCTTAACGCTGCAAACGAGGTCGCTGTTGAACTCTTTCTTAATCACAAAATAAAATTCACTCAAATTCCGGAGATAATTAAAAGAGCAATTGACGCACATAAACCAAAATTCAATCCAGAACTTGAAGATATTTTCATAACTGATGCTGAAACAAGGGAATTTGTAAAAAATTTGGAGGTGGCAAATTAAATATGGAATTTATAAAAACGATATTTTACTTCGCCATAACGATCGGGGTGCTCGTTTTAGTTCATGAATTCGGGCACTTTATCGCTGCCAAACTTTCAAAGATGAAAGTTGAGGTATTTTCAATTGGATTTGGGACGAGATTGTTCGGGAAAAAAATTGGTGATACAGATTATAGAATATCTGCATTTCCGCTTGGTGGTTATGTTAAAATCGCAGGAATGGTTGATGAAAGTTTGGATACCGGCTTTATCGCTTCAAAGCCAGAACCGTATGAGTTCAGAAGTAAACCATTTTATCAGAAATTTTTTGTGATAACTGCTGGTGTGATTATGAATGTGATTCTTGCGGTTGTGTTATTCACTGTGGTTTTTATGATTCAGGGAAAGACATTTAGAGATGTGACGGAAGTTGGCTTTGTGATTCCAAATTCCCCCGCTTATGAGGCGGGTTTCAAGGAAGGGGATAAAATTTTAAATGTGAACGGGAAGAAGGTCAATTACTGGGATGATATAGTTAGAATTGCTTTTGTTGATGATTTGACAGATGACTTAAACTTTGAAATCCAGCGTGGGACTGAAAAACTTAATCTTCAGATTCGGAGAGAGAAAATTCCAGAAGTTCCATCTGAAGATGCTCTTGGAATTTTGCCTAAATATACTGGCACGATGGTTATGGCGATTGAGCCGGGTCGTCCAGCAGAAAAAGTTGGGATTCAACCAAAAGATTTTATTTTATCTGCAAATGGTGAGAAAATTTACAGCCCGTCTCAACTTACTTCAATTATACGAGCAAACGCCGGGAAGGAAGTAATTTTAAAGATAAAGAGAGATGATAAAACTTTTGATTTAAAAGTTGTTCCAGATCCAGATGGAAGGATTGGGGTTCAAATTACAAGTTTTTATACAGGACCTGTAAAAAAGGAAAGTTATAGTCCTTTTGAAGCGCTTTGGGTTGGACTTGGTGAAACTTATAGAATTTCCGCTTTGACCCTCAATGGGATAAAGCAATTGATAACTGGCAAAGTTCCTGTGCAGAAAAGTATTGCAGGTCCGATAAGAATTGCAAAATTTGCCACTCAAAGCGCAGATATCGGATTAACGGCGTTCCTTGGATTTATGGCAATTTTGAGCATAAGTTTGGCATTTTTGAATATCTTCCCGTTTCCCGGGCTTGATGGAGGTCATCTTGCAATTTTGATAGTTGAGGGAATTATAAGAAAAGAAATTCCTTACAAAGTCAAAATTGCAATTCAGCAGGCGGGGATAATAATTCTGATTATTTTGATGATATTTGTTTTATACAACGATATTGTTCATTTTTAAATTGTGATTTCGTTCACTGATTGTGTTTTTTCTGAGGTTGTAATTTTAAAGTGAAATTAAAAATCAAATTTTTGAGGTCTGCTATGAAAAAGTTTTGGGTTTTTCTCATCGTTTTCACATCAATTGCGTTCGGTCAGGTAAATTTGCAGGTTTCAGCGCCTGCAACACTTGATCAGGTAAATGTCGCTGATCTTGATGTGAGCAAGTTGAAGGATTTGCCACTTTTGTTTACGGTCACCATCGCAAGTTCAAATCCCGTGACTTTGAAATTGCATTTTCAAGTTTTCGCAAAAATCGGGAATGAACCTGAAGATATATTTGCAGATGCCTGGAGTTTGCCGTTTGATGTCCAAAGGGTGTTAAGTTTTACCAATCAGGATCTTGCGAGCGGAAGAACAAATATAAAAAGTGACGGAAGCAGGACAAAAGTTTATGAGGACAAGATAAAAAGGATAAAAGAACTGGCGCAGTCAACGGGGAGATTGCCCGCAGGAAGTTACAGGTTTGTGATGCAATTGCTTGATCAATCTGAGTCATCGGTTCTTGCATCCTGGGAGAAAGTTTATGAGGTTACAAATCCATCAAGGATTGACCTTGTTTCACCCGGTTATCAATCCGAGGTCAGAACGCAATTTCCGATATTTAGATGGATAGCGCCATATTTGAAGGAATTTGAAATTTATGTCTATGAGAAATTGCCGAATCAAACAACGCCTGAAGAAGTTGTCTCGGGGGATAAAAATTTGAGGTGGAAGTTCAAGACGAATGATACGCAGGTTCAATATCCGCAAAATGCTTTGCCTCTTGAAAATGGGAAAGAGTATTTCTGGTTTGTTAAGTCAAACATAGTTGGAAGTCGTGGAACCGAGGAGATAAGAAGCGAGATTTGGAATTTTAAAGTCAATCTCACCCAGCAGATAACTCTTGGAGTTGCTCCAAATTTAACTCCGGAGCAGAGGCGAACCCTTGAAAATTTGATAAAATCATTTAGCCAGGGTGGAAATTCGGAGGTTGCTGATTTATTGGGTAAAATTGTTTCAGATTTTCAAATTTCTATTGATGGAAGACCTGCCACGCCATCTGAACTTCAGGAAATCCTGAAGTTTCTTTCAGAAAAAGACAAATACGAAATAATAATTGAAGAAAAATAAAATTTTCAATCTGAGATGAAGAAAGAAATTTTTAAACTCGGTATAATTTTTACGCTTGCCTTTTTGTTTCTCGGGTTTGTCAATTATGCTCCGACTATTGCTATTGTTCAACTTGTTAAAAACAAGGCATATCATAAACCGCCGACTATAAACGATTGGAAACCTGCACAGAAAGGTCTCGGGCTTGAGTCGGGGACGCTTGTTAAAACGGATGAAAAGTCCTTTCTTCTCATCAAATTTCTTGATGGAAGTTTTTTAAGAGTTGGTGAGAATACAACGCTTGAGATCATCAGTGAAAATCCAAAGGGAAATTATTCAAGGAAAGTTAACATTGATAATGGAGGAGTTGATTTTAAAGTTTCAAAGGTGAAAGGGAAATTTGAATTTACAACTCCGCTTTCGGTTGCAACTATAAGGGGGACAGAAGGTCTTTTGATTTCAAGATTTGATGCGGACACATTGATGTTAAGAGAAGGTGAGGTTGATTTCTTTAATAAGTTTTCAAACATCACAAGAAAAGTAAGAGCGGGGGAAATCGGAATATCAACCAGAACAGGCGAAGTTACAACCCGTCAAATGACAGAGTCCGAACAGCGAAAATCAGAAGAGATAAGAAGGTCTATTGAAAAGAGGGAAATTGAAATAAGAGGTAAAACGGGGGAAGGGAAAGAAATACGAATTAAAATAAAAGAAAAATAATTTAATGCTTAAAATTTTTGCTTCTCTGTTTTTGTTCTTTAATTTATCCTTCCCCGCTCAACATATTTTAAGTGTTATACCCGTCCAAAGAGGCGTTGGCGGTGAAGATTTGAAATTGAGAATTGAATTTTCAGATGTATCAAAAATTTCAGCCGCAAAATTATTTTACAGATCAAGTGGTGAAACCACATTCAGGATAATTGAAATTCAAATCACAAAAGAAAACATAGTCGTTTTAACCATCCCCGGTAGATATGTTAAACCCCCGATGATGGAAATATTCGTAGAAGTTACAGATAAAAATGGGGAAATAAGTTATTACCCGGGCAAATCAGCAGAAGAATTTTTGCAAATACCTATAGCATCTCCCGAGGAGTCAGAAGAAATTGTAATTTTGAGTCCCGAGAAAGGTTCAAGCATTCGTCCAGATGAAGTTGTTGTCTCAGCCTCGCTCATAGCTGTTGAAGGTTTTGATCCAGCAAAAACACAGGTTCTATTTGACAATGTTGATGTGACGAAATGGTCTGTTATATCTTCTGAACTTATTGTATTTGTTCCTGAAAATGCAAAGTTTACTGTTAAACCTGGTTCGCATCGTGTAATGGTTATTTTAAAAGACACACTTGACAAAATTGTCGCAAGGACATCGTGGGAGTTCAATGTTGTTTCTCCAGAAAGATTAGCTGAGAGAGAGCGACAGATTAATTATGGGGCAGATGTTGAAGTTGAATTAAGGCAGGAATCCGTTCAGAAAAAGAGCAATTTCTACGGGCGTGGCAGGATTAATTTTAACAGTAGTTACCGGTTCTTAAATTTTAACACAAACCTTTATCTTACAAGTGAAGAACGCTCAAACATTCAACCGCAAAACAGATTTTTAATTGAAGGTAATTTGCTTGACTGGGTGAAGATCGGATTTGGTGATGTCTATCCGAATTTTTCACCGCTTGTTTTAAGTGGATACAGGGTCAGGGGAATTTACAGCAAAATTGATTTGAGATATTTTCAATTTGAAATAGTAAACGGCGAGACAAGAAGGGAAATTGAAGGTTCTGTTTTAAGGGAAATTCCAATTGATAGCTTAAAAGGAACGCTTCCACAAAATAGCGTTTATGATACAACGAATCGGAAAGTTTTAATTTACAATTATGGAACTTTTAAGAGAAATCTTTTCGCTGTTAAACCGGCTTTCAAATACAAGCGCAATTTTGAACTTGGTTTTACATATCTTGTTTCAGAAGATGATAAGGGATCAATAAGATTTGGTGGGAATCCACAAAGAAATGTTGTTCTCGGATCAAATTTTCTGCTTTCACTTGATAATGCAAGAACAGAAATCAGGGCAAATGCAGCTTTAAGCGTAAGAAATGAAAATTTGAGAGCAAGTAGCTGGACAGATGCAGATATTGATTCACTCCTGAAAGATACACCTTCTTTGAGAGATAATTTAAAGAAATATCGTCCTTTGATTGAAAAATTTGTCCCTTTGAACCAATACATTGTTCCGAGAAATCCGCTGGGGTTGTCTTCGCTTGCATATGAAGTTGGGTTTAACCTCAATTATTTCGGAAACTTTTTGAAATTTGATTATATCTTTCACGGCAATGAATATATGTCGTTTGGTCAACCTTATTTGAGACAGGACATTCAGGGTTTTAGGATTTTTGACAGATTGAGATTGTGGAGAAATCAGATGTTTTTAAGTTTCAGATATGAAAATTTAAGTGACAACACGAAGAAACAGCGTGATTATACGACGAATTTCACAAACTTTGAAATCTCAGCAATGTATTCACCGCTTGCGAATCTTCCAAATCTTACTCTGACTTATTCAAGGGCGATGAGCGATAATGGATTACCTTTGAATGACACATTGAGGGCTTTGAATGTCGGTGTAAATAAATTAAGTTTTGATGTCGGCTATAACTTTGAATATATTTTCAGAAATCGTTTCAACTTTACATTCTCTTTGACCAGTTCAGATGATAAAACGGTCTTGAATTCTGACTTTAACAACTTTAATTTTGTGTTTTCGCTTTATTCTGATGTGAGAGAAAATTTGCGTGGTAATGTGTTGTTTGCGTTGAACAACTCAAGTTTTAAGAAGCCAGCATTTGATACCACTGGCAAATTCATCGGAACTCGTGATGAGAAATTTAATTATGTTTCGTTTGGCGCTGGCGCAGATTATCAGTTAAAAAATCTCAGATTGTGGGGGAATCTGGCGCCAAGTTTTGGTGATTTGAAACGACTTTATCTTTACTTTGGTGGCGAATATATGTTTGCAAGAAATCAAAGTTTAAGCTTCAATTGCAATCTTTTGTTTTACAGTTATATTGACATTGTTGCATATGTAACTTACAAAATCAGATTTTGATATGGACCGGAAAGTTAAATTTGAGTTCTGGGGCGTTGTATTTCTTGTTGCGTTTGTAAGTTCGGTTATTTCTTTTTTGACAGTTGAATATATTCCTGCTTTTAAGGGTATTGAGCTTAAGACAATTGATTTGAGGTTTAATTACAGGGGTGAGGTTCGTGGTTTTGCTGATTCTTCTGATATTGTGATTGTTGCTATTGATGAAGCTTCGCTTGATAGAGCACCGCATAAGTGGCCCTGGCCAAGGGATTATTATGCGAGATTGTTGAGGAATTTAAAGAGAGCGGGTGCACGGGTTGTCGCATTTGATATTAATTTTGACTCGCCAGATCAAAATCCGAAAAATGATGATGAATTTAGAAAAGCAATTGAAGAAACGGGCAATGTCATTCTTGCAGGTCGTGAAGCTCGCGGAGTTAAATTAAAAGGGAGAATCATTGAGGCGAAAAACATTTTGCGAAATATCTTCATTGGAACTCCAAATTCTTCCCCCGGAATAGTTGAAGTGCTCCGTGATTATGACGGTGTGTGCCGTAGATATATCCCTGTATTTGCCAGTGCAGATACAATTTTCCCAAGCTTGGGACTTGCGGTTATACTTTCATATTATGGATTAACGATTGACTCGGTTTATGATATACCGCCGAGAAATCCATTTGAAAATGGCTTTTTTAAAATCGGCAGCATCAAAATTCCAAAATTTGATGATAAAACCTGGCTTATAAATTACGCAGGTCCTGCGGGGACTTTCAGATATATAAGTTTGATAGATGTCCTTGATGATAAAGATTTTAAAACGAAAGACGAACTTGAATTTGGAGATATAAACACATTTGACAATCCTGAATTCGGGCTTTTGCACGATGAAGTTTTCAGAGACAAAATTGTTATAATTGGAAGTGCAATTCCTGAGTTTAAAGGTGAACTTGGTGACTTATTGCCCACGCCGTTTGTGAAAGATGAAAGCAATTTAATGTATGGAGTTGAGATACATGCTAATGCGATTGCAACTGTGCTTGAGAGGAAGTTTATAAGCAAAATATCTCCTTTTGTTTCTTTTTTGATAATTTTTGCGATGTCGTTTCTTAGTTTTATCGTCGCTGTAAATGTAAGACGCTTGAGAATTCGTCCGGAATTTCTGGTTGAAGTTTTTGCAATTTTAGTTTTGATCTTGATATTTGTGTTCTGGTCATATATTACCATTATAAGTTTCAATGAAAATCTAATTCTTCCGGCAATATCTCCGGTTCTCGGTGGTTTTCTCGGATACATTGGTTCAGTTGCATATCAATACTTTACGGAGAGAAAGCAGAAGAAATTGATCAAAACCATATTCAGTTATTATGTGCATCCATCGGTTGTAAATCAACTTATTTCAAATCCAGAACTTATTCGTCTGGGGGGCGAAAAAAGAGAGATGACTGTTTTATTTACAGACCTCTGGAATTTCACTACAATAAGTGAATCCTATCCACCGGAGTTTATTTTCAATCATTTGAATGAGTATTTTGAGGCGATGACGAAAGTTATATTTAGATATGGAGGGACACTTGACAAATATATAGGTGATGCGATAGTTGCTTTCTGGGGTGCGCCAATTTATTATGAAGACCACGCTTTGAGAGCATGTCTTTGTGCTTTAAAAATGCAATTTGAGCTTGAAAAATTAAGAATGAAATGGGAGGCGGAAGGAAAGCCGTTGCTTTATATGAGAATTGGAATTAACACTGGCGAAATGATAGTGGGAAATATAGGTGGATATGGGAGATTTAATTACACTGTCATCGGCGATAGTGTAAATCTTGGAGCACGCCTTGAATCGGCAAATAAACAATTTGGTACCAGCATAATAATAAGCGAATATACCTATAATAAAGTCAAAGATTTTGTGAAAGTCAGGGAAATTGGAGAAATTGTTGTCAAGGGTAAAACGGAGCCAGTTAAAATTTATGAGCTAATTGATGTGGTGATCTCAGAGAAAAAACTTGTTAAGGTTATGGAGTGAATTTAAGAGTTTCTCACCCTGTTATAGATTATGTAAATTCCATCAAGGACAAGTGATGGCTCGTAGAAATCAATCATATTTGTGTGTTCAATTATTATTTTAGCAAGTCCACCTGTTGCTATGACTTTTGCGTTTTGACCGATGATATTTTTTATCCTTTTTATCATTCCTTCCATTGCGTCAACTGCTCCATACATAATCCCGGATTGCATGCTTGAGACGGTGTTTTTTCCGATCACACTTTTCGGGAAATGGAGTTCAATTTTTGGAAGTTTCGCAGCGCGTCTATGGAGTTCAGCTGCACCTGTCTCAATTCCCGGAGCTATGACTCCGCCAAGATATTCACCATTTTCAGAGACAACATCATAGGTTGTCGCAGTTCCAAAGTCAATTATTATAACTGGACCTCCATATTTTGTGAAGCCAGCTACCGCATTGCAGAGTCGGTCTGCTCCAACTGCGCTGGGGTCATCATATAAAATTTTTATCCCTAAATCAAGTTCGGATGACACAACCACCGGTTTAACTTTGAAATGTTTTTCGCTCATCCATATAAAAACATCTGTTAAGTTCG
This sequence comes from uncultured Bacteroidota bacterium, assembly GCA_964593475.1. Taxonomy (GTDB): domain Bacteria; phylum Bacteroidota; class Ignavibacteria; order Kryptoniales; family Kryptoniaceae; genus Kryptonium. The sequence goes on from CAZQJI010000004.1 coordinate 64,590, forward strand.
GGACAACAGATGAAATTCCAACCCCGGTTATCTCGTTTATATTTACCTTTGCGTCTTCACAGAAAAACTTAACAAGCAACCATGTTTCATCTTCAGTTCGGGTTATCAAACTTGAAACCCTCCAATCATGGATCAATTTCCCATCCCGGTAAATTCCGAAAACAGTATGTGTGTTTCCTATGTCAATTGCCAGAAGCATTTTCAATTTCAGATTTTGTTTCAACTTGTCTGATAAATTCAAGTATATGTTTTTTTATTTCATCTCTCACTTTGCGAAAAACTTTCATTCTTTCCTCTTTCGTCCCAACAGCTTCCGCAGGGTCTTCAAAACTCCAGTGAATTCGCTTGACATTACCGGGAAATGTCGGACATGATTCTTTCGCTCTATCGCATACGGTGATCACATAGTCAAATTCTTGTCCCAAAAATTCTGTAACACTCTTTGAACGATGATTTGATATATCTATTCCGATTTCTTTCATCGCTTCAATTGCAAGCGGATGGACAAAAGATGGGTGAGTTCCGGCTGAAAAAACTTCAAATTTGTTATTTCCGAAATATCTTAACAATCCTTCAGCCATCTGACTTCGGCAGGAGTTTCCTGTGCAGAGGAATAGAACTCTTAACATTTTCACTTCTTGATTTTGTTTAAAAAATAAAAAAGGGAGACACAAGGTCTCCCCTTTTATTAATTATGATGGTTGAAGATATTTTTCAAGTCGTGCGAGAAGATTTCGTTTCGGCATTGCTCCAATTATTTGTTCAAGGACACGACCGTTCTGGAAAAGCATAAGCGTTGGAATGCTCATTATTCCATATTTCATAGCCGTCCTCGGGTTATAATCAACATTTAACTTACCAACCTTCAATCTGTCGGCGTATTCATTTGCAATTTCTTCAACTATTGGTGCTATCATTCTACAGGGGGCGCACCATTCAGCCCAGAAGTCAACAAGGACAAGTTTGTCCGACTTTAGAACTTCATCTTCAAAGTTTGCGTCCGTGAGTTCAATTATGTTTTTAGCCATTTCATCTCCCTTTTATTTTGAAATTAATTTGATATTTTTCTCGCCAAACAGTTCCCTCAGACCATTTATCAGGTCTGAACTTGGCTTGACAAATATATGAGGTATTTCAAACTTTTGCAAAAGATTTCCGTTATCTTTAACATCAACCTCAATTATGCAATTCCCTTCTTCACAGTTTTTTATAAGTTTTTCAAGGCGTTCAACTTTTTCCGGTGATTCGTTTTTATCTACTATTGCGACAATTTTGCGTGCAAACTCTTCTTTAACATCGCTTAATGGATAAACTTCCTTGACCTGGATTCTCAACGAATTTCCTCTTTTTCTAACTTCTCCAACCACCATTACAAGACCTTCAATAACAAGATGTCTTGAATAATTTTTGTAGACCTCATTAAAAGCGACACATTCAGCTTTCCCCGTGAAATCTTCAAGCTCAAAAATTAACATTTGATTTTTGTTTTTGTCAAGTTTTATTTTCATATCGGTTATAACTCCACATGCACGCACAATTTGACTATCTTCAACGGAGTCGGGATTACCGAGTTCAACGGTTGAAAATGTCTGAACTTCATCAAAATATCTCATCAACGGGTGTCCTGAAACATAGAATCCGAGGACATTCCTTTCATATGAAAGTTTTTCCATCTCGTTCCATGGTTTGACCTCGGGAAGTGGAGGATAATTTTCCTCAGTTTCAACGCTGAAGTCAAATAAACCGACTTGTCCATTTCTTTTGTCTCTTTTGACTTTTTCTCCAAATGTCATTGCTAATTCAACCGCTTGAAGGAGTTGCGCCCTATGTCCGCAATTTAACGAATCAAAAGCGCCCGCCTGAATCAAACTTTCAAGCGCTCTTTTGTTAACAACCCTCAAATCAACGCGAGAGCAAAAATCAAAAAGATTTTTAAATTTACCGCTTTCGTTTCTGACACGAATTATCTCGTTTACAGCATTTTCTCCAACATTTTTTATCGCACCAAGTCCAAATCTTATCTTGTTTTTATCTATGATCGTGAAGTCAAGATTACTTTCGTTTATATCAGGTGGCAAAACTTTGATTCCCATTCTCCGGCAATCTTCAATCAAAAGGACGATTTTATCCGTATCGTGTAATTCACTTGACATAGTCGCGGTCATAAATTCCGTGGGATAATGTGCTTTCAAGTAGGCAGTTTGATAGGCAAGATAAGCGTAAGCGACGGCGTGGCTTTTGTTGAATCCATAAGATGCGAATTTTTCAAGCATGTCAAAAATTGATTCAGCGATCTTTCTGTCAATGCCATTTTTAACTGCACCTTCAATAAATTCATCCCTTTGCTTTGCCATCAATTCTTTATCTTTTTTACCCATTGCTCTTCTCATAAGATCAGCTTTTGCGAGCGAAAATCCGGCGATTTGATTTGCAATCTGCATAACCTGTTCCTGATAAACAACAATTCCAAATGTCTCCTTTAAAATTGGCTCAAGCTTTGGGTGTAAATATTCAATCGGTTTCTGACCGTGTTTTCTCGCAATGTAATCATCAATCATCTGCATCGGACCGGGTCTGTAAAGTGCATTCATAACCGCAAGATCATTTATATTCGTCGGTTTCAACTTTCTCAAATACTCCTGCATTCCGGAACTTTCAAACTGGAAAACCCCAACTGTTCTGCCTTCTCCAAGGAGTTGATATGTTTTTTCATCATCAAGCGGAATTTGATCAATGTTAACTTCAATTCCATAATTTTGTTTTATCAATTTAAGCGTATTGACTATGACGGTAAGCGTCCTCAGGCCAAGCATATCAATTTTCAAAAGCCCTGCTTTCTCAAGATAATCTTTATCATATTGCGTCATCAATTCCGTTTGTGGTGTCTGATAAAGTGGAACATAATCGCTTATATCCCCGGGAGCAATTACGACACCAGCAGCATGTGTTGATGGATGTCGGTTCAGACCCTCAAGTATAAGCGAATAACGGACAAGTTCTTTAAGTTTCGGGTCGTTTGTTGTTCTGAGCCATTCAAGTTCGGGAACTTTTTCAAGTGCTTCGTTCAAACTCATCGGCTTACCTTCAATTACAGGAATGTTCTTTGTGATTGAATCAATTGTCTGGAGTGAAATCCCGAGAACTCTTCCAACATCTCTTATAACTGCGCGAGATGAAAGAGTCCCAAATGTTATTATCTGTGCTACGGATTTTTCACCATATTTTTTCTTTACATAATTAATCACAAGTTCTCTCTTATCATCAGCGAAGTCAACATCAATATCCGGCATTGAAACTCTCTCCGGGTTCAGGAATCTTTCAAAAAGTAAATCATATTTTAACGGGTCAATGTTTGTAATTCCTAAGGAATATGAGATGATTGAGCCTGCGGCTGAACCTCGCCCGGGTCCAACGGCAACGCCCATTTTCCTTGCCTGACTTATGAAATCATGCACGATCAAAAAATAAGTTGAAAATCCCATCCTTTTTATGACATCAAGCTCATATCTGAATCTGTCTTCAATTTCTTTCGTTATCGTTTTGTATCTCCTTTGTAAACCTTCCCACGCAAGTTTTTCAAGATATTCATCCGGTGTTTTAACTCCGGCATCTTCTGGAATAGGGAAGTGCGGTAAATAATTTTTGCCAAGTTCAATTTCAAGATTGCATTTTTCCGTTATTTCAAGGGTTGCTTCAATTGCCTCTGGAAAATCTTTGAATGCCTTATACATTTCTTCAGCGCTTTTGAAGTAAACCTGATCGGTCCCGTATTTGAGCTGGTAAATATCTCTTACTGAATTTTTATCCTGTATTGAAATGAATATGTTATGTGGAATTGCGTGTTCCTGTTTTATGTAATGACAATCATTTGTCGCTACAAGTTTTATTCCAAGTTCTTTCGCAATTCGTGGCATCCCCTGGAGAACGGGAATTTCTTTATCTATGAAGTGATTCTGGATTTCAAGATAGAAATCGTCACCAAAAAGTTCTTTGAACTTAATAGCCATTTTTTTAGCACCCTCATAATCTCCGTCAACAAGATAAGAAGAAACAACTCCACCGATGCAAGCTGAAAGAGCGACAAGACCTTCGTGATATTTTTCAAGGACTTCAAAATCAATTCTTGGTTTGTAATAGAATCCTTCTGTGTGTGCGATTGTGATGAGTTTGATTAAATTTTTCCAGCCAATTTCATTTTTAGCAAGCAATACAAGGTGTTTGTAATGTGTCTTTTTGTTTCTAACTGCAAGATCTGATTCTTCATCCCGACTTCCTTTTGTCTTATCTTTTCTTGAACCTTCAGTTACGATGTAAACTTCGCTACCTATAATTGGTTTTATTCCTGCTTCTTTTGCTTTGATATAAAATTCAAGCGCACCAAATAAAACCCCGTGGTCTGTTAATGCTACTGCGGGCATTTTATATTGAACGGCTGATTCAACAATTCCATCAATTGTGCTGATAGCATCAAGAATGCTGAAATGAGAATGATTGTGAAGATGAACAAAATCCGCCATTTATC
>CAZQJI010000004.1:69211-70758 GCA_964593475.1 uncultured Bacteroidota bacterium
TGTGCTCTCTGCAATTTATCGCTGTAATCAACATAAACTGTTTTTATCTCGGTAAAGAAATCAAACACTGTCCAGCCACCTTCACGATGTCCGTTTCCTGTCTGCTTAACACCGCCAAATGGCAGGTGCGTTTCCGCGCCAATTGTAGGTGCGTTTATGTATGTGATTCCGGCTTGGATGTCTCTTATCGCTTTGAATGCCTTGTTTACATCTCTTGTGTAAACTGAAGATGACAATCCATAAACTGTGCCATTTAAAACTTCAATTGCTTCTTCAAACGATTTAACTTTTATCACGCACAAAACCGGACCAAAAATTTCTTCCTGCGCAATTCTCATCTTTGGATGGACATCAACAAAAATTGTCGGTGCGTAGAACCAACCCTTGTCATATTCTCCACCTGTTAATCTATGTCCGCCGATTAAGAGCTTTGCTCCTTCTTGTTTCCCAATTTCAACATATTGATGAATTTTATTTAGTTGTGCTTCATTTATAATCGGTCCCATTTCTGTTGATTCATCAAGACCGTTTCCAACTTTTAGTTTTTTCACCCTTTCAACGAGCATTTCAATAAATTGATCGTAAATTGCTTCGTGCAGAATTAATCTACTTGTTGCTGTGCATCTTTGTCCGGCTGTTCCAAATGCACCCCAGAGAACCCCGTCAAGTGCAAGTTCAAGATTTGCATCTTCAAGGACGATTTGTGCATTTTTACCGCCCATCTCAAGCGAAACTCTCTTCAAAGTATCCGCTGCTTCTCTTGATATGATTTTTCCAACAGCGGTTGAACCAGTGAAGCTTATTAAATCAACATCAGGATGTCTTACAATTGCCATTCCTACTTCATTTCCGCCACCGTGGACAAGATTTACAACTCCTTCCGGGACACCTGCTTCTTCAAGTATTTGAACTAAAGTTGTTGCTGTCTTCGGTGTATCTGATGCGGGTTTGAAAACAACGGTATTTCCAGCAACAAGGGCTGGGAAAATTTTCCATGTCGGTATCGCCATAGGAAAGTTCCACGGTGTTATAACTCCGGCAACCCCAACGGGAAGACGAATTGCCATTGCAAATTTATTTGGAAGTTCGGAAGTTGTAGTATAGCTGAATAATCTTCTCCCCTCACCAGCTGCGTAATAACCTGTGTCAATTCCTTCCTGGACATCGCCTCGTGTTTCAAGCAAAATTTTACCCATTTCTCTTGTCATTTCCCTTGCAATTTCCTCTTTTCTCTGAACGAGCAAATCGGCAGCTTTTTTGATTATATCCGCACGTTTCGGCGGTGGGACAAGTCGCCAGGATTGATACGCTTTTCTTGCTGCTTTGATCGCTTCTTCAACATCTTCAGGTCCTGATTTTGGAAATACACCGATCAAATCGTCCCAGTTTGCAGGGTTTCGGTTTTCAAATGTCTTCCCGGATTTCGCATCAACCCATTTCCCGTTGATGTAATTTTTGAATACCTCTGCCATAGCAATTTCCCTTGTTTTTGTTTTTTATTTGTAAATTTCACTTCGGTGTCCTATGAGATGAATTGTTATGATTTT
>CAZQJI010000004.1:70858-88645 GCA_964593475.1 uncultured Bacteroidota bacterium
AAACTTTTTTTCAATCTTTCCACGACCTCCGGTTTTAGTTCAAGTCCTTCATCAGGGTCGGAGACAATTTCGTAAATTTTCCGCTCAACTATATCTTCAATTATCTCAACAAGCTCCCCAACCGTGAGTTCACTTACCTTTTTGCCTTTGTCAATCTCAGAAATCATCGCAGATTTAATTTTGTTTTTCAATTCCGATTTTATCAAAGATGAAATCAATTTTCTCAATTATGCTTTTGTAATCAAAAATTTTGTCAATTTCTCCATCGCTCAAAAAACTTACAACATCTGGATCGTCTTTTAAAAGTTTGGCAAAGTTTTCACCTGTTTTCCAGCTTCTCATTGCGTTTCTCTGAACTATCTCATATGCTTTTTCTCTCGTCAATCCCTTTTCAATGAGTTTAAGCAAAACTTTCTGTGAAAAAATCAATCCATTTGTTAAGTTCAAGTTTTTCATCATTCTATCAGGATAAATGATAAGTTTGTCAATTATGTCAATCATTTCGTTAAGCATGAAATCAACAAGAGTTGTTGAGTCGGGGATGATAATTCTTTCAACTGAGGAATGAGAAATATCCCTCTCGTGCCAGAGTGTTATGTTTTCAAGTGAAGCGAGAGCATTTGCTCTGACAACTCGTGCAAGCCCGGAAATGCGCTCGCATCTTACAGGGTTTCTCTTATGAGGCATTGCTGATGAACCCTTCTGACCTTCGGAAAAATACTCCTCAACCTCAAGGACTTCCGTTCTTTGAAGATGTCTTATTTCAGTTGCAAATTTTTCAAGTGAGGAAGCAATTATAGCAAGCGTCGTGAGATACTCGGCGTGTCTGTCTCTTTGAATTATTTGAGTTGAAACTGGCTCAACTTTCAAACCAAGTTTTTCACAAACATATTTTTCAACAAATGGTGAAACATTATCATAAGTTCCAACTGCGCCTGCGATTTTTCCATACGATATATTTTCAATTGCTCTTTCCATCCTTTCAATGTTTCTTTTCGTCTCCTCAAACCATAGTGCAAATTTAAATCCAAGTGTTATCGGCTCGGCGTGAACTCCGTGCGTTCTTCCGATCATTAAAGTATATTTGTGTTCAATTGCTTTCTTTTTCAGAACCTGCAAAAGTTTTTCAAGGTCATCAAGTATGATTTCACCCGCTTGCTTCATCTGAATCGCAAGGCATGTGTCAAGTATATCCGATGATGTCATCCCATAATGTATAAATCTTGATGCCTCCCCCACATTTTCGGCGACATTTGTGAGGAAAGCGACGACATCGTGTTTGACTTTTTCTTCAATTTCAAGAATTCTTTTTACATCAAATTTTGCTTTCTTTTTTATCTCTTCAACCGCTTCTTCAGGGACAAGCCCGAGTTTTGAATGAGCCTCAACCGCAAGGATTTCAATTTGAAGCCAGATGTTAAATTTGTTTTCATCTGACCAGATTTTTTCCATTTCAGGTCTTGTGTATCTCGGAATCATATCCGCCTTTTTTATGACTTTTCAAGTTTCATTTTCAAGTTGACTTCTTTCCCATCTCTTATAACTTTGAAATTCAAAACATCGCCAACTTTTGCCATCTGGATTAACTCAATCAAACTTTGGTCGTCTTTTATCGTTTCTCCATTTACTTCAATGATTAAATCTCCTTCTTTAAAGCCCGCTTTTTCAGCTGGACTTCCGGGCGCAACATCTGTAACTATAACACCTTCCGCTTTTGAAAGTTTAAAATATCTTGCAAGATTTTCATCAAGCGTTTGAACTCTCATTCCAATTTTGAAATCACGATCAATTTTTCCTTTTTTAATTAATTCGTTTATTATCGTCTTTGCTCTGTTTATCGGTATTGCGAAACCGACGCCGACATTTCCTTGATTTGGTGTGTAAATGACAGTGTTAATTCCTATCACCTCCCCGAGAGCGTTTAAAAGAGGACCACCGCTGTTCCCGCTGTTAATTGCCGCATCAGTTTGTATCATATCCCTGTAAATCCTTCCCTCAACTGAATGAAGATTCATCTTCACAGCACTTATCACTCCAACTGTCACAGTCGGTTTATTTCCGAGTTCAAAAAGTCCAAATGGATTTCCCATTGCAATTGCCCATTCACCGATTATAACATCATCGGAATTCCCAAGCACAAGATACGGGAGTTTTTCCTTCACATCAATTTTCAAAACCGCTATATCAGAAACCGGATCTCTGCCGATGAGTTTTGCTTTGTATTTTTCGCCGGTTGAAAGCGTGATGATAATCTCCCGAGCATTTCCAACGACATGATCATTTGTCACTATGTATCCATCCGGAGAAATTATAAATCCAGAACCCAAACTTCTTACTGGAACACGATATTTGAACCTGTCTCCGAAGAAATATCTAAAAAATGGGTCGTCTTCAAAAAATCTGAAAAATGGGTCTGTATATTCTTCAATTGCTGTAACATTTATTCCGACCACCGCCGGACTTGCCTTTGCAACTGCTTTTGTTATAGCATTGTGCCGGATGTCATAAATGTCCTGTGTTAAGTCGTAATGTGTGCCTTCGTTATGATTTGATTCTGTATAAAATTTTTCAAACGATGGCTCGGAAATTTCGTTTCTCTGTTCTACTTTTGCGATGATTGAATTCAATGAATACCCGGCAAATATCCCGAAAATAAGCACAGCGATAAAGCCAATCAACATAAATTTTTTATTCAACGCCCTGCTCATATCCTTTTTCAAATTTGTTTTTTGAAATTTTCCATTCCTTTATAAGATTTGAAAGTGGTTTCAAATGTTTTATGAAGATAAGCAAAGAAATTGAGATTATAAAAGCAATGAAAATTTTTGTGTTAATTTCAATTTTTCTGAATGAATTAAAAAAATTTAAAGCTGGCAAAATAACAATCGGAGTGAAAATCGTAGCCCAGATGTTTCCTGCGTGTATGTTGCGAATCTTCAAGTAAGCTATCAACCAGAGGATACACCAGACGATAATAAGCAGTGGATTTACATTCAGAAAAACACCAAGCGAAGTTGCAAGCCCACGCCCACCGTAAAAACTTATCCAGATTGAGAAATTATGCCCTAAAACAGCGGATAATCCAGAAATTAAAGCGAGAAAACTTTGATTGAACAAAATTTTTGAAATTTCAACCGCAAGAAAACCTTTTAAAATATCAATCAAAAGAACCGCAAATCCAATGAAAAGAGAACCAGAAACCTCATATGCGTTCAAAGCCCCGACATTTCCACTTCCATATCTTCGTATGTCAATCCTCTTGAAAATTTTAACAAGCACATAAGCGCTCGGAAAAGAACCAAGCAAATAGCCGAGGAAAAAAGCAACAAGATATTTCATCGTGAAAGAAAGTTGAGATTGAAAATTTCAAAGTAAAATTAATAAAACAAGCAAAGATAATCAAGCATCCTGATTGATATAAATTGTTCTTATCGGGTAAGGGATTATGATGCCTTCTTCTTTGTATCGCTTGTGCAATCTCTTGATGAATTCGTGTTTTATCAGATATTGATCTGTGAACTCTCTGCATCTCATCACAACGGTAAAATTAATGCTGAAATCCCCAAATGTATGGTATCTGATGACTGGTTCAAATTCAGGAACTCCGCCGGGGACTTCCCTCATAACTTCTTTTGCGACTTCAATTGTAACTTTTTCAACTTTTTCAAGGTCGCTGTCATAACTCACGCCGACCTGAACCGGGACCGACATCTCTTTTTCAGGCATAAAATAATTTTTCACTATCGCTTGCGAAAGCTTTGAATTCGGGACAATGATAAAATTGTTCGGTAATTCTCTTATCGTTGTATTTCTCCAGGTGATGTCAACGACGAAACCTTCTTCACCTGTTTCAAGTTTTATGTAATCCCCGGGTTTTATCTGTCGTGTTAAAATTATGTGAAGACCAGCAAATAAATTTGAAAGTGTATCCTGTAAAGCGAGAGCAACCGCAAGACCTCCGACACCAAGTGCTGTCAGAACCGGCGTTATGGAAATGCCAAGCGAGTGAAGAATAATTAAAATCCCTATCATAAAAATTATTATCCTTGTCAAGTTGACAAACAAACTCGTTGATGGTAAAACATCGCTTGCTCTTTTACTATACATATTTACGAATCCGACGCCGATATTTGCAAGAACAACTGTGGCTGAAAATATGTATAGAATTAAAACGGCTTTTTGAATGTAAGTCATTGTGGATTGAGAGAGTGAAAGAGAGACGAAAGCAAAGTGTAATCCGGCAAGCCCGAACCAGAATGTTATCCATTTTCGCAGTGAAGCAATTATTATATCGTCACCTTCCCATTTCGTTTTCTTCGCTATTTTTTCAAGTCTACCAAGAATAATTCTCTCAAAAATCACGCCAATAATTATTCCACCAATAAATATGGAAGCAGGGATGATAAATCTTTTTAATTCAAATGTCATCTTTAAATCCTTTGCTTCCTTTATTTTTGTTTTAAATCAAATTTGTCACAGAGAATAACGCTCTGACTCTATCAAATAATCCGCTATTCTTCTTCTAATTGCAATTGTATTAACAGGTGTGTGTTTTATCAATCTGCGTAGCGCGGTAAGATAAGTTCTCAACATATCTCCTTCGGCGATTGCCGAGAGAAGTTCCTTCGCATATGTTTCAACGCGAATTATAGCGTCATTCACAAATGCTTTCACGATGTCAATATAAATATCCGTATTATTTTTCCCGCCCCTCATTAACATTTTTTCAACTCTTAATATGGCACTTTCCATCGCATAGATTTCCATAATTATGTCGCTTATTCGTCCGATGATTTCTTCTTCATCTTCAAGTTTCGTCATATACTTTTGAACTGCAAGACCTGCGACGAAAAGACCTGCCTTTTTTGCGGACTTTAAAAGTTTCTTCTCTTCCGCAAATACACTGGTTATTTCTTCTTCTGGTGAGCTAAATCCCATGATCTCATCTGTTAATTTCTGCGCTGCTGGAATTAAAGGAAGTTCTCCTTTCATCGCACGCTTTAACAACATACCTGTTATGACAAGGCGATTTATCTCATTTGTTCCTTCAAAAATTCTGTTTATCCTTGAATCCCTATATGCTCTTGCAACCGGATATTCCTCTATGTAACCGTAGCCACCGAAAATTTGAACACCTTCATCAACAACATAATCAAGTATTTCAGATGCGTAAACTTTTATGATTGAACATTCAACGGCATATTCTTCAATTCCTTTGAGCGTTTTTTCGCTTGCATCTGGACTTGATTTATCAATTCCTGAAAGTATTCCGTCAATCAAACCAGCGGTTCTATAAACCATGCTTTCCCCGACGAAAGTTCTTATTGCCATTTCTCCGATTTTATGTTTGATCAAGCCAAAATCAGAAATTGGTTTTCCGAATTGTTTCCTTTGTTTTGCATATTTAACTGATTCGGTTATAACCGCTTTAGCACCACCTATGACGCCAGCACCAAGTTTAAACCTTCCGATGTTTAGAATGTTAAACGCAATTTTGTGTCCCTTTCCAATTTCACCGAGAAGATTTTCAACGGGAACTTTCACATTGTCAAGATTTAAAGCACGGGTTGAAGAACCTTTAATTCCCATCTTCTTTTCTTCACGACCCAGAGAAATTCCATCATATCCTTTCTCAAGTATAAAAGCAGTGAAATGTTCGCCGTTTATTTTCGCGAAAGTGATGTAAACATCGGCAATTCCAGCGTTTGTTATGAAAATTTTGTTTCCGTTGAGGATATAGTATTTTCCATCAGGGCTTAATGTTGCTGTCGTTCTTATTGAAAGTGCATCGGAACCGGCATTTGGCTCTGTTAATGCGTAAGATGAGATTAATTCACCGGTTGCAAATTTCGGAAGATATTTTCTTTTTTGTCCCTCTGTTCCAAAATAGACAATCGGGAGAGTTCCAATCCCTGTGTGAGCCCCATGCGTAACGGCAAATGAACTCGCTCTCCCGAGACCTTCTGCGACAAGCATTGAACTTGTTTTATCAAGCCCGAGACCGCCGTATTCTTCCGGTATATCAACCGCAAGCAAACCTATTTCTCCAGCTTTTCGCATCAATGAAAGCGTGACATCCCAGTTTTGCTCCTCAATTTCTTCAATTTTTGGCATAACTTCTTTCTCAACGAAATCATTTGTTGTTTGAGCGATCATCTGATGTTGTTCTGTAAAATCCTCAGGTGTGAAGATGTTTTCTGGGGAACTTTCCTGGATTAGGAAACTCCCGCCCTTTGTGTAGGTTTCTGTTACCGCCATTTTGACACCTTTAATTTTGTTGTGAAGTTTTAAAAGTTCAATCAAAAGTTTTCTTCATATTTAGTTTAAACATTTTTGGTTTTAAATTCAACTTGCATTTTGGATTTAATTGGAAGGTAACGGAAATGAATAAGCTGGAGATTAATTTAAAACAAAAAAGGGCGGGATTGAATCCCGCCCCGGGTTAATTTTACTTCACCAAAATCATCTTGCGCACTTCCGTATATCTTCCGGCTTCAAGTTTGTAGAAGTAAACACCGCTTGGCAAACCGGAAGCATCAAATCTGACATTGTATCTCCCGGCTTCCTGTTCCCCATTTACGAGGACTGCAACTTCCTGACCGAGAATGTTATAAACCACAAGTTTGACATTGGATCTCACAGGCAAATCATAAGTTATCGTTGTCGCAGGGTTAAATGGATTTGGATAGTTTTGATACAACGCAAAGTTCATCGGTATCCCGGCAGTTTCATCTTTTTCAACTTTTGTGAAGGAACCAAGAACTTGTCCGGTTATCGGGTCAATCAAAACAAATAGATTTTTCTCTTTCCATGTCGTTGTATCAAATCCATTGTAAATTCCAACAGCGTAAATTTTCGTTGTATCAAACGGTTCAACACCTTGACCATATAGATATCCACCGCCGGTGTATTGATACATTGAACGGAAAGCAGAGCCACCATTTCTTTCAGCAATTGCTGAGATTGAATCGCTGTCAAGATAACTTAACAGATTAATCGTTCTGTTGAAATTAAATGGCAAAAGCCAGGTTGTATCAACTCTGGTCATACCCAAATACAGAAATACGCTGAATTTACCTTTCGTCGGGCTGTTATATCCATAGTTCCAGATATAACATTTTCCGTCAACAAGTGTATCTTCCATGCCAAGAGCATATTTAAGTTCGGCATCACTTGCGTAATTTTTCGCCGTTAAATCAACATCGTTAAATTTTTCTTTTGCAGTTACAGGTTTGAATGAGACCAAGAATTTCCTCACAACACGACCCGTTGCAGGATTAATATAAAATGTTAAAGCACCAACTGGATTAAACAATGTATCGGTTTTGTAATAAGAAAGTCGCCAGTATGGATTAACCGTGTCTGGTTGCATTTGATCGCCAAGATAATTACGAAGTTCATAAAAGATAGATGTTTTTGTATTCGGTTCGCTTCTGAATTGATAACCGCCATTTGCTTCTGCGCTGTCAAAAGCAACTTTGTTATTAACAAATGTTTCCGGAAGATCAACCGTTGCACCATCTGTTATTATTTGTGGCATCGTGTCAAGTTGAGATTCATAAAATGAGCTCGCATAAACATTAAACCAACCTTTTGTCGGGGAATAAAAATAAAAAGTTGCGAAATAGACTTTACCATCAAGCGAATCAACCGGGATTTCAATTCCTTCAAATGTTGTAACAGCTCTTAACTTCGCATCACTTGCATAGTTTTGCGCTAATGATTTTGCTTCGGGGAGTTTTTCGTTAATTGTAAATGGTCTGATCTGGAAAGCACCACTTACATTAAGTCCGGTGACATTGTTGTTGTTTACTGTTACTGGGTCGGGCGTTCCATCTCCATTTGCATCATAGAATAGTATTAAATCACCCAACATCGGATCAATGATTCCATCTCTTTGCGTATCAAATCCAGCAAAAAGATAATATGTTCCGTTTCGCACAAATCTTATAGTGAAGCTGAAATCGGAACCAACATTTGCAACATATCTTGGAGTCGCATTTTCGTTTGTAAATGGATTGTCATCAAGAAGGGCAACGAAACCTAAATTGGGGTCAACACTTGTTATTTTCATCGGTTTTGTCGGCAAATTCAAATTTGCAAAGGTCTTTTTCAAATTATCAATGCCTTTCTTTGAAAATTTCGTATCGCTTATGTCAAAAGCAGAGAAAATTTCTTTTGGATTTTGAAGCTTGAGATTTAAAGCAGAGATATCGGGAATGTTAATTCTTGGAGATGGCAAAGTCAGAGTTCCGCTCACAGACCATCGCTCAATTCCAGAGGCGGTCGTGAAGTTAAGAACGAAAATTTTCTCAAGCCGAACTCCAAGTTGTGAATACGCATCTGTGAGCACGAAACAATAATCAGTATTTGGTTTTAAAAGAAGAATGAATGTGATTGATTTAAGATCTGGACTAAGCTGGAAACTCACAGGTGTAATTGAGTCCCTTGGCTCAGTGAAAAGAAATCGCAGGAAATAAGGTGGCATATAAGAAAGGAACTTTGTCGTGTCAAGTGGCAGTGTGAAGTTGAGTGTTATTTGAACAGGATTAAAACCTGTTGTGGAAATAAATCCACCATCCGGTGGGTTAGAACTCTGAACATAAAAGGTTTGTGAGAATAAAGATGAATTTAAAAGTAAAAGTGAAATTAAAATTAAATTTAGCCGGCGCATGATGACTTCCTCCTTAAATTTGTTTTTCAACCAAAATATAAAATATTTTGAATCAAACTCAAAGTGACCCAGCTCACATTACCCCATTTCTTCCCCGATTTTCAAAATTCCCCCGACAAATACTTTATCAACATGGTTTTCGCCAAAAAAATACGGGATCATTCTATAATCATTTGCATTGAAAACGACAATATCTGCTCTTTTCCCAACTTCAATACTTCCACAAATATCTGAAACTCCAAGTGCGCAAGCAGAGTTTAATGTTGAAGCTGTTATCGCCTCTTCAATCGTCATCTTCATCTGTGTGCAGGCAATTGTCAGCATAAGCTGCATATTCAAACTCATACAAGACCCGGGGTTAAAGTCAGTTGCGATTGCGACGGGAACTCCGGAATCAATTAACTTTCGTGCTGGCGGATATTGATAATTCAGGAAAAATGGGACGCCGGGGAGTAGAACTGCAACGGAATTTGATTTTGACAAAATTTCAATGTCTTCATCTGAGATATTTTCAAGATGGTCAATTGAAATTGCCCCAGCTTTAACTCCAACCTTTACACCGCCGTAGTTTGAGAACTGTTCAGCGTGGATTTTGGGTAAAAGACCAAATTTTTTAGCCGAATTTAATAACTTTTCTGAATCTTCTGGCGTGAAATATCCGGTTTCACAGAAGACATCGCAAAATTTAGCAAGTTTTCGTTTTGAGACCTCGGGTATAACTTTTTCAATTATGAATTTAACATATTCATCTTTTTGCTCTTTAAACTCCGGTGGTATTGCGTGCGCCCCGAGAAATGTTGCAACCGTGTGGATCGGGTTTTCGTTTAAATCATTTGCGATTTCAAGAATTTTAATTTCATCTTCAAGATTTAAGCCGTATCCGCTTTTTATTTCAATTGTCGTTGTGCCGTTTGCAAGCGCTTTAAATGCATATCTTTGTGAAGTTTTAAAAAGTTCTTCCTTTGTTGCTTTTCTTGTTTTCTCAACCGTGCTTAAAATTCCACCGCCCATTTGCGCAATTTGCTGATATGTGAAACCTTTTATCCTTAAATCAAACTCATTTTCTCTCGTTCCGGCAAAAACGAGATGGGTGTGAGAATCAACAAATCCCGGCATTACGACTTTGCCTGACACATCAACGATTTTAACTTCATCGTAAAGTTTGAAATTAAACTCGCTTGCTTTTCCAACCCATGCAATTTTTCCATCTTCCACAAGGACGCTTCCATTTTCAATGATGAAAATTTCTCCTTGCTTTTTCCCTCTTTTAAATTTTTCCCCGAATGATGCGACGGTTACAAGCTGGCTTGCGTTGTGGATTAAAATCATTTCTCACCCTCTCTCTTCAATCGCTCAATTTCTCTGTTAACTTCTTCAAGCTCCTCTTCAAGTTGCTTCTTATAATCTTCAAGCATCTCAATGTATTCTTCCTTCGTTATGTAAGGTCTGAAACCGGACCAGAAAGCTTCAATTGGTGGGAATCCAAATCCGAACCAGAAACCGCCGAATCCCTTGCCAAATCCTCTGTATCTTCTATGCCACCACATGGCTTTTTAAAATTTTTGATTTTAAAACAAACTTTTCAAAGCTGATTCAATGTCTTCATACTGGAATTTGAATCCTGCCTCTGTTAATCTCTTTGGCTTAACTTTTAAGCTTGATGTCAAAGCTACTTCCGTGAGTTCTTTTCCAAATAAAATTTTTAGTGCAAACTTCGGGACAGTGAAAATTGCCGGACGCCTCAAAACTTTTGCAAATGTTTTTGTGAATTCTTCATTTGTAACGGGATTTGGCGCAACGACATTATAAACACCACGAACATTTTCATTTTCAATTGCAAACTTGACGACTTTTGCAATATCATCAATATGAACCCACGAAATCCACGCTTTCCCATCCGAGATTTTCCCGCCAAGTCCAAGTTTGAACAAAGGAGTTAATCTCGCAAGAAAACCACCACCCTTCCCAAGCACTATTCCAATTCTTAAAATTACAAGTCGTGCTCCTGTGTTTTCCGCTTTTCTCGCTTCATTTTCCCAGTCAACGCATAATCTCGCGAGAAAATCATCACCAAAATTTGAGTTCTCATCAATGATATCATCACGCTTGCTTCCGTAAATTCCAATCGCCGAAGCAGATATAAAAACCTTTCCACTTGAATTAACTTTTGAAAAAGCTTCAGCTATCTTTCTTGTTGAGTCAATCCTTGAACTTCTCAGACGCTCTTTCACCTTTTGCGTCCATCTCTGCGAAATGTTTTCGCCCAAAAAATTTATCACAACATCGGATTTTTGAACCACATCTATTGGAAATTCCTCAGTTTGAGGATTCCATCTGAAAATTTCAAATTTTTTAAATTTGTCTGAAAGTTTTTCGGGATTTCTCGTTGAGATTAAAATTTTATATCCATCATTGTAAAGAGATTCAGCAACATAACTTCCGAGAAATCCCGTTCCTCCTGCGATAGCGATTGTTTTTCCCATTTTCAAAATGTTATTTTTTCTTTTAAAAAGTCAAGAACTTCGCTTTTGTGGATTCTTTCCTGTTTCATTGTGTCCCTGTCCCGAACTGTAACTGTGCCATCTTGAAGCGTTTGAGAATCAACGGTGAAACAAAATGGAGTTCCTATTTCGTCCTGTCTTCTGTATCTTCTTCCGATTGAACCGCTGTCGTCATAGAAAACTTTGAAATGTGGTTTCAGTGACTTATAAATTTCCCACGCAATCTGTGGCATGTTTTCTCTATTTACAAGTGGAAGAACAGCTGCTTTTATCGGCGCAAGAAATGGATGAAGTCGCAGGACAGTTCTTATCTCTTTCCCTGTGTCTTCTTCGTCATAGGCATTTACCAAAACCGCAAGCAATGTTCTATCGCATCCTGCCGATGTTTCAATTATGTAAGGAATATATTTTTGCCCGATTTCATCATCAAAATAACTCAAATCTTTTCCAGAATACTGCTGATGTCTTGACAGGTCGTAATCTGTTCTATTGTGAATTCCTTCCAATTCCTGCCATCCGAATGGGAACTCAAATTGAATATCATATGCAGCGGATGCGTAATGTGCAAGTTCATCTGGACCGTGCTGATGGAAGCGAAGTTTTTCAGGTTTTATTCCAATTCTCAAATACCATTTAAATCTCTCCTCACGCCATTTCTCAAACCATTCCATATCTGTCCCGGGACGGACGAAATACTGCATCTCCATCTGTTCAAATTCCCTCGTTCTGAATATAAAGTTTCCGGGTGTGATTTCGTTTCTGAAAGCTTTTCCAATCTGCGCAATTCCAAACGGGATTTTTCTTCTCATTGATACATAGACATTTTCAAAATTGACATAGATTCCCTGTGCTGTTTCCGGTCGCAGATAAACGACATGTGCTTCGTCTTCAACCGGACCCATAAAAGTTTTGAACATCAGATTAAATTTTCTCGGCTCTGTTAGTTCTCCTCCGCATTCGGGGCATTTTTTCAATTTCAAATTTTCTTCAGGTATCTGGTCGGCTCTGAAACGGAGTTTGCAGGATTTGCAATCAACGAGCGGGTCAGTGAAATTTTCTACATGTCCTGATGCTTCCCAAACTTTCGGGTGCATTAAAATTGCTGCATCAAGTCCTTCAATATCATCTCTCTCATAAACCATCGCTCTCCACCATGCCTGTTTGATGTTATTTTTGAGCTCTACTCCAAGTGGTCCATAATCCCAGCACGCATTTATACCGCCGTATATCTCGCTTGATTGAAAAATAAAACCTCTTCTTTTGCAAAGTGAGACAAGTTTATCCATAAGTTGCTGTTGATTTGATGTTGCGGTGTTTTTCTTCGTCATGTGTTCTGGATTTTGTTTTTCTAAATTTTCAATCTGTAAGGCAAGTTTTTATGCTTTTGCTAAAAATTTAATCTTTTATGCAAAAATTTCAAAGTTTTAGGCAAAATTTCTAAATTATAAGAAAACGCAAACTCGGGATTATGAATGCAATTGAACTTGCGAAAGCAATCGTTTTAAAAGCGCTCCAAAAGGGAGCTGATGAATGCGATGTTTTTATTTCAATAGATGATGAATTTTCTGTGGTTGTCAAAGATGGGGAAATTGAATCGTTGAAGCAGGCGGTAACACACGGGCTCGGGATAAGGGTTTTCAAAAACAAAAAAATTGGCTTCACTTATACAACTGATTTCTCAGATTTTACAATTGAAAAGGCAATTGATGAAGCGATATCAATTGCAAATAACTCCACTCCCGAGGAAGATAACATCTTACCACAGATTGACGGCGGGGGACAAAATGAGGTTAAAATTTTTGACCCAAGTGTGAATTCAATAAGTGTTGATGAAAAGATAAAAATTGCTTTTGAGATTGAAAAATTTGCAAAAGGTTATGATTCACGAATTGGTGTTGAATCAACAGGTTTTGGAAATTTAATTCAAAGGCGAGTCATCGCAAATTCAAATGACTTCGCAGGTGAATACGAAGGGACTTTGTTTGAAATTTATTGCTCCGCTATCGCAACTGAAAATTCACAAAGTCAAACCGCATTTTATAACTCCGCTAACAGATTTTTTGAAAATCTTGAATCTACAGAGGTCGTGGCTCAAAAAGCAAGCACAAGGGCTTTACAACTTCTGAATCCGAAAAAAATCAAAACCGGAAAATATCCCGTGATTTTTGATCCGATGACAGCATCAACAATTTTATCTTACATTTCTCATGCTGTGAATGGGAAGAATGCGTATAGAAAAATGAGTTTTCTCTCCGATAGAATGAACGAAAAGGTTGGAAGTGAAGTTTTGACGATCTTTGACGATGGTTGTATGGATTTCGGAATTGGTTCAAAGCCGTTTGATGATGAGGGGATTGCGACGAGAAAAAAGGTGATAATTGAAAATGGAGTTTTAAAAATGTTTTTGCTTGACTCAATCACCGCAAAAAAATTCGGTCAATCACCAACCGGAAACGCTTTGAGAAAATATAATACAATTCCTTCGCCATCACCATTGAATTTTTATATCAAACCAAGTGATAGAGCACCCGAGGAGATAATAAAAGAAATTGACGAAGGTCTGCTTGTAACTAAACTTATCGGATTCGGAGTTGACATCGTCTCGGGCAATTTCTCAAAAGGTGCGAGCGGTCTATGGATAAAAAATGGCGAAGTTGCCTTTGCAGTTGATAAAATAACAATAGCGGGCAATCTCAAAAATATACTTGAAAATATCGTTTCGGTTGGGAATGACTTGATTTTCTTCGGCAATGTTGCTTCTCCGACAATTCTAATTTCCGAAATGACGATAGCTTCAGATTAAAAACAAAATCATAAGTAAACGATGTCCGAAAAATATACTGAAGATGTCGGTTTTGACGCTTCAATTTATGTTCAGCAGAAAGATGACAATTTGAAAGACATAGACGAGATAAAAGAAAGAGCGAAAGAAATTTCGGAAAAAGATGTTGAATATGTTGAAAGAAATTTCTGGAAGAAACTCGCACAGCTTAAAAATAATCTCAGTTTTAAGCGTGATTTGATTGCGCTTTACAAATTTATGAAAGATCCGAAAGTATCATTTTTCAAGAAGTCACTTGTTGTGTTTGCTCTTGTTTATTTTATTCTCCCGCTTGATTCAATTCCCGATATTTCGCCTATAATTGGTTTTCTTGATGATGCTGGAATAGTTGCGATGGTTGTGCGATATTTAAGTCGTGAACTTGAGCCATATTATGATTGAATTATTGATTTTCTTCTATTACCGCCATACCGAAGCCGAGATGATTTTTATGTCCAAATCCCCATTCATAGCCAACTTCAATCAGGCGTGGGTCTGTTTTTATCACAAATGGAGCAAGGAAGCATTTTATGTTTGTTTTGCCAAATTTTATTAGTTTTGAAAATTTTCCACCCCTTGAATTTATGTAATCATCGTCAAATCTCATCTCAAACTCAACATCTTCAATTGTTTTGCCGTTTAGAAACTTATATTTGTTTAACAGGTCTTCTTTTATCCTGTCAAAATATCCGGGTTCATCGGGGGTCATAAAAATTCTTTTTTCGCTCGGGCTTTTCACAACTGCTATCGGAGAAAGAAGACGAAGTTTCATTTCATTTGCAAATTTTGGGAGTTCAACTTTTACGATTGACTTGACTGTAAAACTCACATCGCCAAGTTTAAAATTTCCGTCTCTCAAAAATGCAAGAGCAATCCCTTCAATAAATGAATTGAACGGTGATGAGATAAAAAAGTTAAAATCTTCAGCGCATGTCAATTTTATCTGCTCGTTTTCAATGATAAAGTTTTTAAATCTGAGAAACGAAAATGTATAGACGCGGAATTTGTCTTTGAAAATCCCGAGGCGTTTTAGATTTTTATCTTCCTTGAATACATCGCTATGTTTTTTCATTTTGTTTCTTATCTCCGCGAAAACAAGGTGGTTGTAATTTACGGGTATGGATACAGGCACAGATTGGGTAGACAAAGTGATTTTTAATCGCATAAAAAATCCCCCGCTTTAAATTTGATAATTTAAGCACCGCCCCGGTATTTTCCCCGATTTCAGGCATGTATGATTAAAAGTTTTGTTTTCTTTTTAACAATGGATTTTATTTTATTTCAAGCAAAGGGCGGGCAAAAACCCACCCATTTAAAATATAAAACAGGCGCAGGAAATTTAAAAATTTTTATCGCAAGATCATTCAAAAACTTGGTGAAAGAAATACAGCATTTAAAAACAGGCGATTCAAACTATGCCAGTAAAGACGGAAATTAGGATCATCAGCAAACATTATAACTCTCCCTCGTCCGATGGGTTCGTCTATGAGATAAGCGTTTCCGGGGAATTTTTTCTCCATATCTTCCCAGACGAAACCGCTTATGCGAACATCTTTATCTGCGAAAACCCCCGGATTTGCACCATCTTTTGATTTTTGGAAAATTAAATTTGAGTATATGTGAACAGCGATTTCATCACTATATCCGAGTGAGAGAAAATGTAAAGTGTCAAGTTGTACCCGCATAATTGCTCCGGGTGTGAATTCAATTCTTTCAGCTGGTTTTTTCTCCTTTGCTTTAACTGTATCCTTTTTAACTTGTGGTTTCTCTTCTTCGTATTCATCTTCTTCATCTGGAGTGCTTTCACCGAGTAATTTCGCGGTTGTAAGTTCAACTCCCTTCAGTGTTGGAAATACGGAAGCATTTTTTAGTGTGATTAAGACGCCACCGTTTGAAATCCACTCTTTTAGCTTCTTAACCCCACCATCGCCAAGCAAATTTTTAAGCTGATTTGCGTTTGCATCCGGGATCACCAGAACATTATATCTGTAAAGGTCAACGCTTGAAAAGTAATCCCACCTTATTGGTGTGAAGTTGTATTGATAAACTTGCTCAAATAGAAACCAGATCGCGCCATATGAGTTTTGATTTATGGGCTCTTCTGTAAGGACTGCAATTTTCGGTTTTTTAAGTTCAATGACCCAGTTTGAACCGAGGTCAATTCCACGCTCTGTGTAAGCGGTGTTAATTGAGTAAAGGTCAACTTTAAATTCTTTTGCAAGTTCTTTTATTTTCTGATGAAAATTCGGGATATGTTTATTTCTTTCAACGCGAACGATTACAGTTCCCCGGGGGAAATAACTTCCGTCTTCTGTGAAGAAGTATCTTGTGGCGATTGCAACTTTGAAATCAAGCGCGAGAAGTTGTGAAAGTAATTTTGCGGATGCATCAGTGTTATATTTGAAGACATAAGCATATCCCGGCGTTTCGTTTGAAATGTAAAATTCAAATTCAGGCTTTCGTTCAACTTTTTCCATTTTAATTTTTGCTTCATCTTCGGTAAGATAGCATTCAATTCCCCATGTTACTGGCAAAGCCCATGCGGTTACATCATAGAATCCAAGCGGAAGGCGACGAACATTTTTGCCAAGTTTTTTATTGTATTCATATGCAAATCTTGCTTCTTTCAAAAATTCTTCTTCCATTTGCGGGTCTGGTTCAAAAAGTGCTTTGAGGAGGCGTTTTTGTGGTTGATTCATCGGGATTATAAAAGCACCTTTCGGAAATGTCTTCTTCGTTCCTGTTTTTTCAAAATAGCTTCTTGCACTTGTGCTTGTAAATGCTTCTTTTGCTTCGTAAACTTCAATTCCGTGTTTGAGACAGAGTTCAATAAATCTTGATGTTTTTTCTTTATCTTTATCCGGGATGATGACGAATTGTTTATATTGTTCTTTTTTTGCTTCTTCAAGTGCTGTTTGTCTGAATTTGTAAAAATCAAAAAGAATTTCTTTTCTGTTATTTACAGCTGCTTCAAGTGTTTTCATTGACGCGATGAAGTGATGATGAATTCCGTCTTTGAATGTTATTATCGTTTCATCTTCTCTTTCAAGTTGAAATCCTTTTCTTCCTCCCGCATCTGTTTCAAAAGTCATCCCGATTGCGCCGTTTAAAGAAGGATAAGAATCCCAGTAACCGGGATAGTGGAGGTCAAAAACTTCACCTGTGTAATAGCTCCATCCGTATTCATCAAACCCGCGTGCAATGTTTAAACCTATAACCTTTGCCCATTTTTTCGTCGTTGGTGGTAAATTTTGATTGACGGGTGGGGCATAAGGGACAAAAAACATATTTTTTGTCTCGCCGTGATGGTCTGCGAAAACCTGCGGATTCCAGTAATGAAGTTGCTCAACAACTTTCTGCGTTTCAATTTGCGAACAAGCGAAAGCATCACGATTTAAATCAATCAAATAATGGTTGTAATTTGTTTTCATCCTCCAGTCACCGCGATGTTCCGATGCATACGGGTCTGGATTTCCATATTTACCGACGAAAGTTGCTTTGTACCATGAAACGGCTTTCTGATGGCTATCTGGATTGTGAGGAAGATTAATTATTACGACGGCTTCGTTCAGAATTTTTTTCGTTATTTCATCCTCGCCGGCGCAGAGTTGATAAGCGACTTGAATTCCCGCTTCAAAAGCTGCTGTTTCATCTCCATCGTTTGAATAGTTAAGCCAGACAATTATTGGATTTGTCTCGGCTATTTTCTTTGCTTCTGATTCTGTGGTCTTTCTTGGATCTGTTAATTTTGCGATGTTTTCTCTTATCTCGTTAATCCTTGCAAGATTTTC
>CAZQJI010000005.1:0-4303 GCA_964593475.1 uncultured Bacteroidota bacterium
AGAATTATAGTCACATTTCTTGCTTTGCTTGAACTTGCCCGTTTGAAAAAGATAAAAATTGAACAATCGGAAATTTTTGGAGAAATTTATATTGAAAAAATGCCCGAAGAAGAAATATATGCAAGTGCAATTTAAAACAAATACATCCCTGGAATGGAGAATTTAAAATCAATAGTTGAGGCGGTGATCTTTGCATCCGATGTCCCGCTAAGCTTGAAGCAGATAAAAGAGATAATAACCGAACCAAGAAATCCGTTTCAATCAAAAAACGGCGAAAAATTAGATGAAGAGAGGATAAAATCAATCATAGATGAGTTAAATCAAGAGTATGCAGAGCGTGGCTCAGCATTTAGAATAATTGAGATTGCGGAGGGATATCAATTTGCAACGCTTCCGGAGTTTGCCAGATGGGTTGGAAAACTTTTCAAAGAGAGAAGCAAGAAAAAACTTTCACAACCAGCGCTTGAAACTCTTGCTATAATCGCATACAAGCAACCGATAAGCAAACCAGAAATTGAAGCAATACGCGGGGTAAATGTTGATTACATAGTCAAAACATTGCTTGAGAAAAAATTAATAACAATTGTCGGAAGAGCTGAAACAATCGGAAGACCACTCCTTTATGGGACAACGAAAGAGTTTTTAAAGTATTTTGGTTTGAAAAGTTTATCCGACTTACCAAAACTTTCAGAGATAGAGGAAATAACAAAAGAAAGCGAAGAGGAAATTAAACTTAACTTGCAAAAAGAGGTGATTGAAAATGACAGAGATGAAAACACAACAGAAGAAAACTAACAAAAAAAGCGATGAACTTATACGTCTCAACAAATACCTTGCGATGTGTGGCGTCGCCTCAAGAAGAAAAGCGGATGAATTAATTAAACAGGGTAGAGTCAGTGTCAACGGCGAAGTCATAACACAACTTGGGGTTAAAATCAACCCGCAAAAAGACAGAGTTGAAGTTGATGGAAAACCGGTAAAAATGGAGGAAAAACTCGTTTACATCGTTTTGAACAAGCCAAAAGATTGTATCACAACCGTGAAAGATGAAAGAGGGAGAAGAACTGTTCTTGATCTCGTTAAAGTCAAACAGAGAATTTTTCCAGTTGGGCGACTTGACAGGAATACAACCGGTGTTTTGCTTCTCACAAACGATGGTGAACTCGCCTATCGCTTGATGCACCCAAAATACAAAGTTGAAAAAGCATATAAAGTTGAAATTGATAAACCAATTAAACCCGAAGACATTGAAAAACTAAAACGCGGGATAATGCTTGACGGAAGAAAAACAGAAGCTTGCGATGTGTATATACTTCCAGATAGCGAGAACAAAGAACTTGGAATTACAATTCGTGAGGGAAGATACAGACAAATAAGAAGAATGTTTGAGCGCCTTGGCTATAAAGTTCGCAAACTTCACCGTGTAAGCTTTGGCGGGATAACCGTAAGTGGAATGAAACGCGGGGAATGGAGATTTCTTACCGAGAAAGAAATTAAAAAATTAAAACGGCTTGTTGGACTTGAATAAATTTTTTTCCCCTTGAAAAATAAACTTTCAAATGACCATGGGACGATATCTACCGCTTGTGCTACTTATCTTTCAATTCTATTCCTGCGCAACTGCTCAAAAAATTGTTGAAGCAAAGCCGGAACAACAACAAGAATATGTCTATTATGAAGATACCGAGATAAACCAGCTAAGATTTGAACTTGATGACATCTTCAAGGATCCGAGTTTCTCAAATGCTTACTGGGGCGTTCTAATTCAATCGCTTGAAACCGGCGAATATTTTTATAGATTAAATGAGCATAAAAGTTTTATCCCCGCATCAAATATGAAGTTATTCACAACCGCAGTTGCACTGTTAAAGCTCGGACCCGATTTCAGATACAAAACTAACCTTTACACAGACGGAGAAATCAGAGATGGAGTTTTATATGGAAACTTATTTGTCAGAGGCAGTGGCGACCCAACTATTTCAGGTAGATTCACAGATGGAGATGTTATAAAAACATTCAAAGATTGGGCAGATAGTTTAAAAAATCTCGGGATAAAGGAAATAAATGGCGATATAATCGGGGATGATAACTATTTTGACGACCAGTATATGGGAACCGGATGGGCTTGGGATGATGAAACATACTGGTATTCAGCACATATAAGTGCTCTCTCGTTTAATGACAATTGCGTTGACCTTGAAATTTCGCCCGGTGAAAAAATCGGTGAACCAGCGGTTATCAAAATCAATCCTGAAACGAAATATGTGAAAATAAACAATCTTGTTATAACTGTTCATCCGGATAGCGCCACACAAATTGACTTTTTTAGAGCGCCCGGGACAAATGTCATAAATGTTTTTGGAAAAATAAGTTTAAAATCAAAACCATATAAAGAATCTGTAAGTGTTCACAATCCAACTCTTTATGCTGTGACAGTTCTAAAAGAAGTTCTTGAATCAAAAGGTATAAAAGTAAACGGAAACGCTGTTGATATTGATGATTCAAAATTTAATCCAAATTATGATGGGATGAAAATTCTCGCATCTTACGAATCCCCACCGTTGAGCGAAATAATAAAAGTCATAAACAAAAGAAGTCAAAATTTCTACGCTGAGCAGGTTTTTAGAACGCTTGGGAAAATTTTTGGAGGTGAGGGTTCAACTCAAAAATCCGTTGAAGTTGTAAAAAATACGCTTTCTCAAATCGGTATACCTCCGGATGCAATCTCAATTTACGATGGCTCTGGTCTTTCAAGATTAAATCTTGTGACACCTTTTCAGATTTTAACGCTTTTAAACTATATGTACAGGCATGAATACTTTTCTTATTTTTACGAATCTTTACCAATTGCTGGTGTTGATGGAACTTTGGAGACAAGGATGAGAAAGACAAAAGCACAGGGAAATGTTCGGGCTAAAACTGGATATGTTCAATATGCGAGGGCTTTATCTGGATATGTGAAAACGAAAGATGGAGAAATGCTTGCTTTTGTGATGATGACTAATAATTATCTTGTCCCTACTTCGGTTG
Organism: uncultured Bacteroidota bacterium; assembly: GCA_964593475.1. Taxonomy (GTDB): domain Bacteria; phylum Bacteroidota; class Ignavibacteria; order Kryptoniales; family Kryptoniaceae; genus Kryptonium. Next base: position 3,031 of record CAZQJI010000005.1, read on the forward strand.
TAAATATGACGCAGGATATAGTTTGCAATAGATTGGTGAACTTTTCACGCAAAAAATAAAAAGGGCGGGATAAAATCCCGCCCCGTCTTCTAATTACCGCTGATCAATCGGAATATAAGTTTGATCCATTGGTCCGACATATTCAGCTCTCGGTCTGTAAATCCTGTTGTCCGCAAGCTGTTCAAGAATATGTGCAGTCCAACCGGTTATACGGCTAACCGCAAAAATTGGAGTGTAAAGATCAAGCGGGATTCCCATGTAATAGTAAACCGAAGCCGAATAGAAATCAACATTTGGCCAAACGCCCTTTTCTCCGAACTCCTTAACCCAGAGCTCCTCTATCCTTGCTGACATCTCATACCACTTTGTATTGCCAAGTTTTTCACCAAGCATCTTTGAGTATTTCTTCAAAATCAATGCTCTCGGATCCATTGACTTATAAACTCTGTGTCCAAATCCTTCAAGTTTTCTCTTCTCTTCAATCGCTTTCTTGACAAAGTCATCAACTTTTGAAAGGTCACCTATTTCAAGCAAATACTTCATAACTTCCCTATTTGCCCCACCGTGCAATGGACCCTTCAAAGTTCCAATTGCAGATGTAACCGCAGAATACATATCGGTCAATGTTGAAATCGTAACTCTTGCGGAAAATGTTGATGCGTTCATCTCATGCTCGGCGTGCAAAATAAGCGCAACATCCATAATCTTAGCATAAAGTTCATCCGGTTTTTCACCCTTGAGCATATAGAGGAAATTCGTCGCAATGTTAAATTCTTTATTCGGCTTAACCGGCTCCTTACCATTTCTGATCTGTTCCCACGCAGCTACAATTGTCGGGAATTTCGCTGTCAAACGAAGCGCCTTTCTTCTGTTAGCTTCAAGAGAATTATCATTCCTTTCGGGATCAAACAATCCAAGGAATGAGACCGAAGTTCTCAAGACATCCATCGGATCCGAATCCTTCGGCATAAGCTTCATAACTGTAATGAGTTGCTCTGGAATCTCATATTCAGAGCGAATTGCCTTTACGAACTCCTCATACTCATTTTTCTTCGGCAGACGATAATTCCAGAGCAAAAATGCAACTTCTTCAAAATTTGAATGTTCAGCAAGATCCGCAATGTCATAACCAAGATAAAGAAGTTTACTTCTTTTACCGTCAATGAAGCAAAGCTTGGTCTGGTTAGCTATTACATTTTCCAGACCCTTGACATAGGTTGGTTGTGTTGTTGGTGCCTGTGACATGGCTTTTACCTCCTTTTAATTTGATTTT
>CAZQJI010000005.1:4403-18451 GCA_964593475.1 uncultured Bacteroidota bacterium
TGGTTGTGTTGTTGGTGCCTGTGACATGGCTTTTACCTCCTTTTAATTTGATTTTTATGTGCTTTAAAGAGGGCTATATAACCCACACCCCACAAATCTGGCAATATGTTTTCAACTATCTTGCTCATACACAAACCTTAAATCTTTGGAAAAATTTTCAGCTTCAATTATAAGTTATAAACAAAATTTCTCATATTCAAATAATTTTACTTAACGCCCGGCAAGGCGTTTTAAACCTTGATATATTCACAGATTTTTCTTATATTTTTAATAGTTACAACATTACACAAAGTTCCCAAAATGAAAATTTCAAAACAAATAGAGTATTTTTGCGACTATTGCGGAAGTAAGCAGAAGTTCAAGTTCAGAGGAAATTTTGAGGCGGATGAGAACAAGTTCTGGTATATGTGTCAAAAGTGCAAGCATGTTGTTTTAATCTCCGTTGATGATTTAAATGTCCAGAAAAATGAAAATTCAAAAGAAAATTGTAGAGTTTACTCAGCCGAAGAAACTTATGAGATTGGGGAGATAATCTACCATGCAGAGTGGCAGGATTATGGAAAGGTAAAGAAGAAGGAAATTTCTTCAAGTGGATATAATATCATAGTTGTTGAGTTTGAAAAACTCGGTCAAAAAAAATTGGTTGAAAATTTAAAACAATAAAAAAAGCGAGGTGATAAAATTGGTAGGGATAATTGTTCAGGAAGGAGAATCCCTGGACAAAGCATTAAAAAGATTCAAGAAGAAATACGAGCAGGCAGGAATCCTGCGAGAATTCAAGCGCAGGACTTTCTACACACCGCCCTCAGTCAAGCGAAAAATGAAAAGAGCAAAGGCAATTCGCAGAGCTCAGCGAATGCTTATTGAGCAGATGTAATCAAAAACAAAATTCTCCTTTGAAGTGAATAAGAAGAAAAAACAAGTGATGAAAAAACATCGGAAGAAGGAGAAAAAAAGAAAAGAGAAGATGAGAAAGTTAAGAGAGATGCTTGCACAGATGAAACAAGAGCAGGGTGGAGAAACGCAACCACAAAATTAAACCCCGACCTCAGGGTCAGGGTTTTTAGTTTTTACTTAAGGTTTACAATCCAATCAAGAACTTTATCAACTTTATTCGGATCATCAGCTTCACAATAGAACCTCAGCAATGGCTCTGTCCCGGAAGCTCTGACAAGAAGCCAGCCACCTTCAAAGAAAAATTTATATCCGTCAATCGTCAAAACATTGTTAACTTTATAACCCGCAATCTCCTTAAAACCTTTTTTAAGTTTCCCAAGGACCTTTTGCTTATGTGCCTCTGTTGTGTGTATGTCAATCCTTTTGTAATAATGTGGTCCGATCTCTTCAAAAATTTCATCAACTATTTCAGAAAGTTTTTTCCCTCTCCTAACCATCATTTCACAAATTGTCAACCCAAGGAACAAGCCGTCTCTTTCAGGGATATGCGTTTTAACTCCAATTCCACCGCTTTCTTCACCACCGATCATTATATCTTTTGTAATCATAAGCGTAGCGACATGTTTGAAACCAACAGGCAACTCATAAACTTTTAAACCATATTTCTCTGCAAGTTTATCAACCATCAAACCGACCGAAACTGTTTTAACGACATCACCACGAAGCCCTTTGTCTTCATAGAAATATTTCAACAAAATTGCAAATACTCTCTGTGGATCAACGAAGTTTCCTTTCTCATCAACCGCCCCGATTCTATCAGCATCTCCATCAGTTGCAAGCCCAACATCAAAACCTTTTTCAGGGACGATTTTCATAAGTTCACCAAGATTTTTAGCAATTGGCTCCGGACTTACGCCTCCAAAAGAAGGGTTAAATTCATTGTGTATCACAACTGCTGATGGAATTATTTCTGTTAAAATTTTTTGTCCAGCTCCATACATCGCATCGTGGACAATTTTCAAACCTGAATTTTTAATTGCATCAACATCAATTTTCGTTTTGAGATCATCAATGTAAATTTTTTTCAAGTCAACGAGTTCAATCAATCCTTTATCTTTCAGTTGTTCAAATGACTTTTTAACTTTTTCAATTTCAGATTTTGTCGTTTTATTTGCCCATTTCTCCACGATTTCTATGTTTTCAACTTCTTCTGGACCTCCGAAGTCAGCTTTTAATTTGTATCCGTTATATCTGTATGGATTATGACTTGCGGTAATCACCACACCACCAGCACAGTTGAACTTCGGAATTGCAAGAGAAACCGCAGGAGTTGGACAATATCCATCTGAAAGTAAAACTTTAACACCAAAATTTGCTATAACAGTAGCAACATGTTCAGCAAATTCCTTTGACAGGAATCTCGTATCGTAACCTATGACGAGACCATTTTTTATCTTTTTGTGTTTTTTATAGTGTTTTGCAGTTGCGATAGCAACTTTGGTTAAGTTTTCAAATGTAAAGTCCTGAGCTATTACCCCTCGCCAACCGTCAGTTCCAAATTTTATTTTCGCCATGTTCTTTCAGATTTTGTTTTTGAAATTTTTTAATAATTTAACTCTATAAAACTTTAAACTCAAGCCAAACCATGCCTTGCGATTTTCTTCCGATTTTTCACCACAAAGTCAATCATCACATCAACATATTCAAGGACATCGGGACATTCAATGTATCCACGACTTAAAATTGAAACCGCTTTTTTAGAATCATAATGAACTTGGTGATCAAAGTAATCAACCAGTTGAACGGGCATTCCAACAATTTTTTGAACAAGTTTTGGTGATATTAACTTTTTCAATTTTTCAGGCGAGATATTGAAATAATTAAACCTCTTCCCGAGTCGTTCAGCAAAAATTTGAACAAGCTCAAAAACTTTATGCGGTCTCGGATCGGTCAGATGAAAAACACCTCCTTCTGTCTCATCAGGAAATCTACTCAAATAACAGATTGAATCAACAACGAAATCAACCGGAACTATGTTAACCTCAGCTTCCCCAGAACCAACCTTTGGAAATGGAGAACCACTTGGAAGTTTCATCATAAGTAAGATAACATAATAAGGTCCATCAAACTTTGCAGTAGTTCCTTTCTTTGAATCCCCAACAACTATCCCGGGTCTGTAAATTGTAGTTGGAAGATTTTTCATATTCTGGCGGACAACCTTTTCAGCGAGAAATTTTGTCTCCTCATAATAATTTTTAAACCCCTGCCCGAGGTCAAAATCGTCTTCCGTGAAAACTCCAGTCGCAAGCCCCGAAACATAAGCAGTGCTGACATAATGAAATCTTTTCAGATTTGGACATCGCAAAAGAAAATTAACAACATTTTCTGTCCCCCGGACATTAACCCTGTATCCGAGTTCAAAACTTACTGCAAGGTCATAAACAGCTGCAAGATGAAAACATTCTGTGATTTCATTTTTAATTTCATCAGCATTTTCAATTCCAAGATCAGGTAAAGTTATATCTCCCTTAACAATTTCAAGTGTTTCAGCTGGTGCTGGAAATTCAATTTTGATTTCAGCGATGCGTTTCCTCGCAAGATCAAGATATTTCTCCTGAACAAGAAGATAAAATTTTTCAATGTCAGGTCTGTAGATGAATAACCTTTTAATTAAATTTGTCCCGATGAACCCCGGAAAACCCGTTATCAATGCAACTGACATTTTCAAACGAGATTTTGTTTGTAAGCCCAATTTTATTTTGCTAAATTATAACAAAAATTCACACAAAACAAAAACCACAATAAATTGGCGAAAAACCTGAGGACATTCCTCAAAATTTTAAAAGAAAGAGGCGAACTTAAAGAAATTAACGCCGAAGTATCAACTGAACTTGAAATGACAGAGATCGCAGATAGAGTTGTCAAATCAGGTGGACCTGCGCTTCTTTTCAAAAATGTGAAGAATAGTAAATTTCCCGTAGTTATGAACTTATTCGGAACATATCAGAGAACGAAACTTGCACTTGGAACAGAGCCAGAGGAAACATTCAAATGGTTGATTGAAATTTTGACTGAAAAACCATCTTTTAAGAGCATTTTGAAAAAGCGAAAATATATATTTAAATTGTTTAAATTACTTAAACCCCAAATTGTAAACAAAGCTCCAGTTCAAGAGGTTGTAAATTTAAATCCAAACCTTTTTGAAATTCCTGCCTTAAAATGCTGGCCCAAAGATGGCGGTAAATTTTTAACACTTCCACTTGTCATCACCAATGATCCTGAAACCGGGAAAAGAAATGTCGGAATGTATAGAATTCAAATTTACGATGAGAAAACAACCGGACTTCACTGGCAAAGTCACAAAACAGGCGCCTATCACTACTGGAAATCTGAAAAACTTAACAAACCGCTTCCTGTTGCAATTGCAATTGGTGGGCATCCGGCGTTGATTTTCTCCGCTATCGCTCCTCTACCGCCAAATTTTGATGAGATTATGTTTGCCTCGTATCTTTTAGGTGAAAAAGTTCGGCTGGTCAAAGCTAAAACAATCCCTCTTTTAGTTCCAGCTGATGCGGAGTTTGTAATTGAAGGTTATGCAATGCCTTTTGAAAGAAGGATTGAAGGACCTTTTGGGGATCACTTCGGCTATTATTCGCTTTCCGAACCTTTTCCGGTTTTACATGTCACGGCGATAACTCATAGAAAAGATGCAATTTATCCCGCAACAGTAGTCGGAAAACCGCCGATGGAAGATGCGTGGATAGGAAAAGCAATTTCGGAGATTTTCTTCCCGTTCATAAAAATGCAACTCCCGGAGATAGAAAAAATTCACTTAAGCATTGAAGCAGGAATTCATAACCTTGGCATAATTTCAGTTGAAAGCTATTTCCCGAGGCAAGCTGTAAAAGCGATGATGGGAGTTTGGGGTCTGGGACAATTGTCTTTGACGAAAATTTTAATTGCTGTTGATAAAGAAATAAATCCATACGATTTCAAATCCGTCGCATCAGAAGTTTTAAAATGGGTTGATTTCTCACAGGATTTAATTTTTGTAAGAGATGCTCATACCGACACACTTGATGTCGCAGGTCCAACGACCGATCACGGTTCAAAACTTGGCATTGATGCAACGCCGAAAAAAGAACGCAAACCATTTGAGATTGAAAAAATTGACCTGCCCGAACTGAAAGGAAAGGGAGATATAATTGATGAAGCAAGACCTATTGATGGAATACTTGTTTTGAAAATCAAAAAAGACAAACCTTTTAAAGCACGTGAAATCGCAAACGAGATCTGGAAAATTGACAGAGATAAAAAAGTTAGAATACTTTTCATCATTGATGAAGAAATTAACATTCACGATAAAACCGAGCTTTTATGGGGTTTGTTCACAAGATTTGACCCGGAAAGAGACATATTTTTTGATGAAAGGGATTTAAACTATCGTGTTTTGCCAAACTTTGGAAAGAGGATGGCTGTTGATTGCACGAGAAAAAGTCAGGAGGAGGGACATCTAAAACCGTGGCTTGAGATTATCAAAATGGACGAAGAAATAAAAGAAAGCGTCTCAAAAAGATGGGAAGAACTTGGATTGTAAATATAATTTTGCTTTTGCTTATCGCCAACTTACAATCACAGGATAAAATCAAGCAAAAAAGAGAAGAGTTAAACCGACTTAGAAAAGAGATTCAAATTTATGAGAACAAAATAAAACAGGCATTGAAAGCGGAAAAACTCACGCTTGAAATTATTGACGATTTTGAAAGGAAAGATAATCTTCTGCGAAAATTGATACAGGAATTGAAAAAACAGGCAAATGAAAACGAAAAAAACATAAATAAACTTCAAATTGAAATTGCAAAATCAGAAGAAGAGATGAAAAAACTCAAAGAACACTACGCAAAATATGTCAGATCAATTTACAAGCGCGGGAGATTGCACGACCTTGAATTAATTTTGACATCAAGATCTTTGAACCAGATGCTGGTCAGAACAATTTATTTGAAAAAATTCTCTGAATACAGAAAGAAGACGATTGATTCAATTTATGCGATGCAGAATGAACTCAAAGAGAGAAAAAGCGAACTTGAAATTTCACTTAAAAGACAAAAAGAGTTAATTGCGGAAAAAGAAAGAGAAGAGGCAAATCTTTCAGCAAGCATAAAGGAAAAGAAAGAAATCCTTGAGAGAATCAGAAAAGATAAGCGAAATCTCCAGACACAACTTGAACGCAGAAAAAGAGCGATAAGAGAGATTGAGGCGATGATTGCGAAATTGATTGAAGAGGAGAGAAAAAAGAAAGAAGAAATTGAAAGACGGAAAAAAATTGAAGTTCCTAAAGTGGAAAGCAAATTTGCGAAGTTGCGCGGGAAACTCCCTTGGCCTGTTGATAACGGAAAAATTGTTAATCGTTTCGGTGAGCAAGTTCATCCTGTTTTGAGAACTGTTACATTAAACTTCGGCGTTGATATCGCAGTGCCTGAGGATAGCCCCGTTAAAGCGGTTGCAGATGGCGTCGTCTCAAAAATTTTCTGGTTGCCGGGTTTTGAAAATTTAATAATCGTGACGCATGACGGTGGTTTCAGAACTGTTTATGCCAATCTATCCGATATTTTCGTGAGCGAAGGTGAAAATGTAAAAGCGGGACAAGTGATTGGAAAAAGCGGGAATTCAATTGAAGGTTCAATAGTTCATTTTGAAATCTGGCAAGAAAGACAACAACAGAATCCCGAACTCTGGCTTTCAAAAAAATAAAGATTAATAATGCGGAAAAATTTTTTAATTCTTCTTTTAATCTATAACCTGTTTTTCATCCCGATTCTTTTTATCACATTTCATTTACTCGGATTGTTCAACAAAAAAATCAAAAAAGGAATTAACGGAAGAAAAAAACTTTTCAAAATTCTTGAGCAAAGAATAAGGGAAAAATTTGATCCCGAGAAACCAACATTCTGGTTTCACTCCGCATCGCTTGGTGAATTTGAACAAGCAAAACCAATAATTTTAAAGTTGAAAGAGAAACTTAACCCAAACATAATTGTAACATTCTTTTCCCCATCCGGATTTGAGCCGTCAAAAAATTATCAATTTGCCGATGTAATCTCGTATATCCCGTTTGATTCATTTTCAAATGCAAAGAAATTTATCAACCTGATTAAAACCAGAGAAAATTATCTCTTTCTGATGAAATACGATTTCTGGCTGAATCATCTTTACTTTGCTCGTCTGAAAAAATTCCGTCTCTGTCTTGCAAATGCTTTCATTAATGAGCGAAAGACATCAAATTTTTTAAAGAGATTTTTTTATAAAACAATTTACGAAATTTTTGACTTTATCTTTTTAATTTCTGACGATGACAAAAATTCACTTGAAAAGTTAAACCCGCAGATTTTTAAACAAGTAAAAGTTCTTGTCACAGGCGATACGAGATACGACCAGGTTTATTTGCGAAGTCGTGATGCTTTAAAAAAAGCAATAATTCCAGAGTATGTTCTTAAACCAAAAGATGGTGCAAAGAAAAAAATTTTCGTTGTTGGAAGCAGTTGGGGCGAAGACGAAAAAGTTATAATTCCAGCCATCATAAAAATCCAGAAGTATGAGCCAAACCTTTTAACAATTCTCGTCCCGCACGAGCCGACAGAAGAAAACATTGAGAAAATTGAAAATGAACTTAACAACAAATTGACAAACATACGATTTTCAAAGATAGAAAATTATAATGATGAGAAAGTTATCATAGTTGATGGGATCGGTTTTCTTATGACTTTGTACGCTTACGCTGATGTTGCTTATGTTGGTGGAAGCTTCAAACAGGGAATACACAATGTGCTTGAACCGGCAACATACGGCATACCAGTGATATACGGACCGAAAATTCAAAATTCACCTGAAGCGCAAAAACTTGCACAAATTGGAGGAGGGATCCTCATAAAAAATGAAAAGCAATTTTACAAGGCGCTCCGAAAAATTTTATCAGATGAAAATTTGAAAAAAGAAATCGGACAAAGATCGTTTGAACTTGTAAAATTAAACCTCGGCGCAACGGATAAAATCATACGGGCGATCGGATTAATTTCTTAACCTCGTTATAAACTCTTTCTGTCTCAATCAATCTCATACATTTGAAATGTCCCTCGGGACATTTTTTATATCCGTGAATTCCACAAGGTCTGCAATAGAGATTTTCAACCTGGACAATTTTATCCCTATCTCCATACGGATAAAATCCGAATTCCGGGACTGTTGAACCGAAAATTGCAACAACGGGGGTTCTCATTGCAACTGCTAAGTGCATCGGTGCCGAATCATTTGAGATTAAAACCACACAACGACTTATCAACTCAGCAGATTGAAGTAAACTCAATTTACCGCAGAAGTTAAAAACACTATCAACGCCACTCATATTTTTTATCTCTTCACAGAGTTCAAAATCATCAACACCGCCAATCAAAGCAACAGCGAAACCATCGTAATGTAAAAGTTTCACAAGTTCAGCAAACCTTTCTTTCAGCCATCTTTTCGTCTCCCATACAGAGCCAGGGGCTATGCCGATAATTTTTGAATTAATTTGCGAAAGAATCCCATCAACAAGTTTTTTATCCTCGCTGGAAGGATAAAGATTTGGAAGCTCTCTTGATTCAACTTTGATATTGAAAGGTTCAAGAAGCGAAAGATTTCTATCTATCTCGTGAATTTGTCTGTATTTGACTATCTCGGTGTAAAGAAATTTAAACTTACTTTTATCAAAACCAACACGCACTTTCACCCCTGCAAGAAATGGAATTATCGCGCTTCTGAAATATCTCTGAAGAATGAAAGCGACATCATAATTCTGTTTTGATATAAACCTTGCCATCTTCAAAATCCCACGCAATCCTTTATCCGCCCCATTTTTGTCAAAAATTATAACATCGTTAACATCTGGATGATTTTTCAAAAGCTCTGCTGTCTTAGGTATAAGCATAAAATCAATTTTTGAACTCGGGAAATTTCTTCTCAACACTTGAAGAAGTGGTAGGGCAAGTATGACATCGCCTATGAAAGCAGTTTGAATAATTAAAATCCTTTCAAAGTTCAAGTTTTGCTCAAACTTTGTGGGGGTTGATGTTTCCACCGCCTGTGAAACCAGAGCCAGTGGTCAGGATAAAGCCGGATGTATTTTTCAAGGATTGAAGTGTGAAGTTGAGTAAGTTTTAAAATTTTCTCGTCATCGCTTCCAGAGTTGAAATCAAAATCTAACTTTTCAAAAACAATGCGATATTTGAAATTTTTTTCCCTTATCGCAAATCCCATAACAATTGGTGCTTTCGCTTTCAAAGACATAACAGCAGGTCCTGCAAATGTTGATGCAGGTCTTCCAAGAAAATTAACATAGATTGATTCCTTTGGTGCGCTTTGATCCGCAAGAAGTGCAACTATCCCTCCATCTGATAGAATTTTCAATGATTCACGAAATGCTTTTTCCATCGGTATAACTTTATTTCCAAACCAGCAACGCCATTTATTTATCTCCGCATCCACAAGTTTATTTCTCTGCGTCTTAACAATTATATGCAACGGTTTACCTATTTCAATCCCAGATACAAGTGCGCTTAATTCCCAATTCCCGAAATGCCCGGACATCAAAATTAAACCACTTCCCTTTTCCAGCGCTTCAGTGACATAATTAAAGTTTTCAATTTTAACAAGTTTTCTGACATCATCAATTTTTAATTTCGGGAAACACATGAACTCAAAAAATGTAATGAACAAATTAACATACGCCATCTTCAAAATTTGCTTTATCTGTTTTTCGTTTTTCTCGGGGAATGATCTTCTCAGATTATCAAGAGCAACTTTTTTTCTGTACGGAATGATGTGATACGCAAAAAGCCCGAACAATTTCGCAAAACGTTGTGTGATTTCAAAAGGCAAAATCCTTGCAATGAAGACAAAGAATTTGAAAAGCAGATATTCAATGTAATTTTTCATATGTGCTTTTAAAATTTATTAAGGACATTTTTCAAAAGACACCCCTCCCGAGTTCTTTGGGAGGGGCTTTAAATTTATCTGTTTTTCAACATTTGTTCTCTTATCAATTTAAACTCGCTGTCTGGTTTCCACTCCGGCGTTACATCTGAATTGGCAAGGTAATAAGTCACCATAAAGACAAGTTTCGCATCTTCAACAGCACCATCAAGAACCCATGAATCGTTGTATTCATCGCTTGGCTGATGATAATTCTTTCTTATGTATTCTTCAACAACTTTTCTTCCATAATCTTCCGGTTTCCCAACATATTCAACGCCATTATCAAAGAAAACTGCTGGAATACCAACCTTCGCAAAGTTAAATTGGTCAGACCTGTAAAACATACCAAGTTCAGGGAATTGATCCGGCTTTGCGTATCTATTTTGATATTTATTTGCAATTTCATTTATTATATCACCAAGCGTGCTTTTCTCCATTCCGATTAAAACAACATCTTTTGTTCTACCCCAGATGTTTATTCCATCAATGTTTATGTTTGCAATTATATTAACAACTGGAACAGGTGAATTTTGCGCGAAATATCTTGACCCGAGAAGTCCAGCTTCTTCAGCGGTCAATGCAACAAACATAATTGAACGGCGTGGTTTGACTTTTAACTCAGAAAATGCTTTAGCAATTGTCAAAAGAGCAGAAACACCGGAAGCGTTATCAAGGGCACCATTGTAAATTGAATCACCATTAACAGGTTTTCCGATCCCGAGATGATCATGATGTGATGTCAGGGCGATATATTCATTTTTCAATTTTTCATCACCACCACGTAAAACCCCAACAACATTTTGCGAGACAAGTTCTCTTGATTCTACTCTCATATTGAGCGAAAGTTTTAATCCTAAATCAACCGGCTTAAAACTTCTGCTTTGTGCTGATTTAACGAGTTCATCAAGATTTTTCCCGGCAAGCGAAACCAATTTTTTTGACGCTTCTTCAGTAAGCCAGCCTTTGAGTTTAACTTTCGGCTCTGTATCATTTGCAAGTTCAAATTCCTCACCGGACCAGGAACTTTGAACAACATTCCAGCCATAACCAGCGGATGGCGTTGTGTGAATTATTATAGCACCAAGTGCACCTTTTTTCGCTGCAATTTCATATTTGTAAGTCCATCTTCCATAATAAGTTCTCGCTTTGCCACCGAATAAATTTGGCTCATCTGGCGTAGCCGGCGGGTCATCATTTAGCATAAGCAAAATTTTCCCTGAAACATCAACACCTTTATAATCATCCCAATTTTGCTCCGGTGCCACAATTCCATAACCGACGAAAACAATATCTGCATCATTAATTGAAACAAATTTCTCCCTCACACCTGAAACAGCGATGAATTCATCATAATACTTAAATCTTGCTTTAATTATGCCATCTTTCCCCTTTATCACCATTTCTTTATCCGGAAATGTTGTTATCCCAACGAGCGGGACTTTCTGGAAATACGAGCCATTATCTCCACCCGGTTCAAGCCCGAAAAGTTTAAACTGCGTCGCAATATAAGTTGCTGCAAGAAGTTCGCCCCTTGACCCTGTGCCTCTGCCCTCAAGTAAATCACTTGCAAGAAACTGGACATTTGCCCTGATATAATCTTCGGTAATGTAATTCAACGCCCTTTTTGCATCCTCGGTTAAAAAATTATCAATTGTGATCTGCGAAAAAGTAACGAAATTTAAAAGCAAGATTAAAAGAGCGATTTTTAAAAGTTTCATCTTTCATCCTCCGTTTGTTTTGAATTTATCAGGTTTAAAATTGACTTCTTTAAACCCAACGCATTTTCAACAGCATAAGCGTTGAAATCGTTGTTAAAATAAACAAAAACTGTTTTATCCTCAAGCAGAAAACCCCAGATCAGCTTCGCAAATTTCTCTATCTGTTCATCGCTGTAAATTGACCTGTATCTTTCCTCCGGACCATGAAATCTGAAATAAACAAAATCAGAAGTTGAAACAGGCGGTGTTTCAAGCCCCCGCATATGAGAAATGCAAAGAGAAATTTGATTTTCCTTCAAAATCAAAAAAATTATGTCGTTAAAATACTCAGGATTCCTGAACTCAAAAACATGTCTGTATCCCTTAGGAAGCAAAGAGATGTAATCTTTCAAGAGAGATATATCATATTCAAGATTTGGCGGAAATTGATGAAGTATACAGCCGATGCGCCCGTAAATTCTCAATGGTTTTATCACTTTCATAAACCCGTAGAAATCACTTCTCACATTTTTAAGCCGTTTTATATGTGTTATAATTTGATGAACTTTAACTGAAAAGAGAAAACTCTTTGGCGTCTTCATTATCCAGCCCTCAAGCGTCTTCGCTCTCGGAAGATGATAAAATGTTGTGTTAAGTTCAACTGTGTCAAAAACTTTTGAATAATACTCAAGCCATTTATTTCTTGACATCTTCTCTGGATAAAACCTCCCGACCCAGTGCTTATAAAAATAACCAGATGTCCCAATGTAAATTTTCGCCATCCCTATCTTGATATTTTTCCGAGAAGAACAAAATCAATTTCCCTTGAAATCTCATCAACTCTCACAACTCTAACTCTAACTTTATCCCCGAGCCGATAAACTTTCTTCGTATACTTCCCTATCAAAGCATACTGACTTTCATCATAAATGTAGTAATCATCGTTCATATCACGAACTCTGACAAGTCCTTCAACAAGTATATCATTTATTTCAACGAACAGACCAAAATCTTGAACACCGGAGATTATGCCATCAAAAACTTTTCCGATATGATCTTTCATATATTCAACTTGTTTGAACTTAATTGATTCTCTTTCAGCTTCCATCGCTTTTATTTCCATTTCGGAAGAGTGCTTGCAAATTTCTGGAAGTTTTCTCGCAATTTGATTTAATCTTTCATCATCAACTTCCCCTTCCGTGTATTCATAGAGAAGACGATGCACCACAAGGTCAGGATATCTTCTTATCGGGGATGTAAAGTGAGTGTAGTATTTAAAACCAAGCCCGAAGTGACCGATATTTTTTTCTGAATAAATTGCTTTCGCCATTGATCTGATTGCTATGTCATTGACAAGATATTCATATTCTGTGTCCTTCACCTGTGCAAGAAGTTTCTGAATTGATTTTGAGAGCGGTTTTGAATCAATTTCAAATTTAAATCCAAGCTTTCTCACAAACTCCGCAAGATTTTTCAACTTCACCGGGTCAGGCAAGTCGTGAACTCTGTAAATAAATGGATACTCACGATTTTTCCTGTTCATCCTCCCGATGTGCCTTGCAACCGTTTGATTAGCAAGTAACATAAACTCCTCTATCAACCTGTGGCTGTCAAGACGAACCTTCTTAACAATTTCAATCGGTCGCCCATGTTCATCAAGTTTAAATTTTACTTCTGGAGTTTCAAAATCAATGCTTCCCTCACGCAATCTCTTTTTCAGTAAAATTTTGCTCAATTTATGCATTTCAAGAATTATATCTGCGAAATCACCTTCGCCCGTTTCAATTATCCTCTGAACTTCTTCATATGTAAATCTTCGCTTGCTTCTTATTATGCTTTTATGAAATGAATAGTTCTCCACAACACCTTTTGAATTAACAATCATAAAAACTGAATATGCAAGCCGATCAACATTTGGATTCAAACTGCAAACATTGTTTGACAACTTCTCCGGCAACATCGGTATAACTCTATCAACAAGATAAACGCTCGTCCCACGCCTGTATGCTTCAATATCAATTTTGCTTCCTTCTTTCACATAAAAACTGACATCAGCAATATGCACACCAAGTTTATATTTCCCATCCGGTAGAACTTCAAGCGAAACCGCATCATCAAAATCTTTTGCATCTTCAGGGTCTATCGTAAAGCAAATCAACTCTCTTAAATCAAGGCGTTTCCTGTATTCCGACTCTGGAATTTCATCCGGAATTTTCTCTGCTTCTTTTAAAACATCCTCACTAAACTTTGTCGGGAAATCATAATTTCTCGCTATTGACAGGATTTCTGCGTCATTTTCACCCGCTCTTCCAAGAACTTCAATTATCCTCCCCTCCGGACTAAAACCCTCATCAATCCAGTCAACAAGTTCAATCGCAACTTTATCACCAACTTTGGCATTAAATTTCTTAACATTTTTTTCACTGATGTAAAAATCCCGAATTA
>CAZQJI010000005.1:18551-29843 GCA_964593475.1 uncultured Bacteroidota bacterium
ACTTTGGCATTAAATTTCTTAACATTTTTTTCACTGATGTAAAAATCCCGAATTATGTGCTTATCATCCGGAATTACAAAATAAATTCCCTTTTTCTTTGAAAGAACTCCCGTTATAACTTTTCTGCCACGCTCAATTATATCAACTATTTCTCCCTCGGCAAGAAATCCTTTTCTCCTTTCAATCACCGAAACAGCAACTTTGTCTCCATCAATCGCAGTATGAATAAACCTCGGTGGAATGAAAACCTCTTTTATATCGCCACCGCTTGATTCATCTTCAATCTCAACAAATCCATAACCGTTTGGATTTACTGTTAATCTTCCGACGAGAATTTTCGGATTAGGTTTAAATTTATACTTATTTCTCGGTAACTTAACGATTTCACCTTTCTCAACCATTTCGTTTAAAATTTTCTTCACAATCCCCGCTTCATATTCTTCCATCAAGCCAAGTTTTTTTGCAATTTCTTTAGCTCTGAACGAACTTCTTGCCCTCTTCCTCAAAAATTTCAAAATTCTTTCCTTGATCGTGGAAACTTCAATCTCTTTCTTCATAACCTTATCCTGTAAAATAGTCCCAGTTTGTTTACGATTTCTTTTTCCTGATAAAATTGTATCGGCTTTCTTTGATATTCAATCGTCAAATTTCCGCCGAAAATTTTCCTGAAAACCGGGTATTGTATAACAACAACAGATTTTGAAATGTCCGTGAAAATATCTCCTCCGAATTGAACGATCGCACCGCCTATATTTCCTGTAATCCTCAAACCCTTGAAACCAGAGTAATATCCAAACTCTGTGCTCGTTATAAATCCACCTAAAACATCACGCAAAACATCTGTGATAACCCCTGACACAGCAGTGCTTAAAAGCGACGCACCAGCAGAGGACCAGAGATTTTCCGTAAACATTGTAACTTCACCCCTTGTCAATTCATCCTTAAATCTCCCTGTGACGAGGAATGAAATCGCATCCGACTCAACCTCACCGTGTGGATAAACCTTATAATAATCCTCACCATCAATAAACATTTGAACTTTAACCATTGGTTTTGCAAGAGTTCCAGTGATCAAAAGTTTGATTTGAACGGTTTCAACTTTACCAGCGCTTATCGTATCGGTTAAAACTGTATGCGTGCCTGTGTAACTTGCAGTTATATCAAGCTCTGGACTACTTAGCTCACCGGTAAATCTTAATTTCCCGCTTGCGTTAAATCTCTTGAAAAAGTTATAGTAAGAACGATCAAGAATATCAATCTCTCCATAAGCAAGCGTAGAACCAGAATAATTTCGCAAGTTCAAACTTCCCGTAAACTCGGCAAAAAATTCCTCACCCGTTTGAGGGTTAAGCATTAAACTCAACTTCGCATTTCTTGAAGTTGAAATCCTTAAATCATAGTTTAATTTTGACAAAATCCCACGCTTTTTCTCAACCACAGTGGTTTCATTATCCATTTTAACCGGCACATCAAGATAAACAAGTTTCTCCTCGGATATCTTTTCTTCTTTAAGTGTATCAGCCGGGTTAAAATATACATATTCAAAACCTGTTCCACCTGCAATGCTTGTTGCTCGCTTCGGAAAATAATTTAAATCAACCTCGGATAACAAAACCTCACCATTTAAATATAACCCCGTTGTGTCAATTTTTAAACTTAAACCATTTCCACCGGTTTCAGCAATGACTCTACCATAAAGTCCCGTATTCCCAAATCCATCTTTATCAACAACCAACAATTTACCATTTATGTTGAAATTACCGCTTGAGATTGAATAACGATCAAAATAAACAGCACCTTTGATTTGAACTTCCCCGTCTCTGTAATCATCCGGATTGTTCCATAAACTCAAATCTTCAACATATACGACATTTGAATCAACCCTTCCCGTGCCATAAACAAGGTAATACTTATTATTTGGCTTGAACCTGAAAATACAATTTTGAAGCGAAAATTTCCCCTTAAAACTTGGATTGTCAAATGTTCCCTTAAAATCAACATCCGCTGTTATATCACCACGAAGATCTGAGACATCGGAAATAAGCGGTTCAAACACCGCAATTGGAAACCTGAAAAATTTCACATTTCCAACGACATACGGCTTTGGATATTTAACCTTTACATCCGGTCTAAACCACATTGGTATTGAAATATTCACATCCATTGCGTTATATCTCATATCTCCAACTTCCGTAAGAAGCGAGGAGTTTAAATTTATAACATCACCTTCAGCCCTACCTGAACATTTAAGTTCGCCGAGTTTAACTTCTTTATACTTAAAATCTCTGATTAAAATTTCAATTTCAGAATTCGGTTTCTCATGTGTTCCGTAGATGAAGAAAGAGAAATCAACATCGCCCGAGAATGCGCCTGTTTTCGCAACTTTGTCAAGTTTCAAATCCTCCCCCCATAATCTTAGTTGTTGTGTTCGCTTATCAACAAATCCAGCAACATAAAACTTCTGTCCGTTCAAAAGAAACGATGCCGGGTTTATCATCAATCCACTTTTCGTCTGGAAAATTTCAACTTCATCTTCAATGTAAATTTTATTACCATAAATCTCACCAGCAAAGTTTTTTAAAATATATCTATTCACTTCCTTTCCAAACTGAGATAATGAAACAATCTCAATGTCCCAATCACTTGATTTGCCCGAAAACTCCACATAAAGTTCCGGCTCGTTAAATCTGAAATTAACATTTGCCCTTTCAAATTGCAGAATCCTTGAATTAAAATTCCCGCAAAGACCCTTTATCCCAAATTTTAAATTTTCCGGTTTATAATCAAACTCAATCTCCCCGTTAAAATAACCCGCTTTAAATGTATCAATTTTTCCATCTTTGAAATTCAAATATGCAATATCTTTCAAATTTGCATCGCTGTAAAAGTAAATCCCGTATGAATCGGAAACAAAAACACCGTTTAAATTTCCAATCGCTTGAAAAATTTGACCGATTGAGAAAACCGATATAGGTGTTAAGTTCTTGAACCTTATCTTATAATTAACATCAACCGGGTTTTTAAGATTTTCAAAATTTACATCTTCAAATTTTGCAAAATTTAACTTCTCATCAATTTTCCCCTGAATCGTCTTAAACGCAACCCTCAGAGATTTAAAAAGATCATCAAAATTAAACTCTCCCTCAAGGTTCAAATCAAACATATTTGATTGAATATTTAAACTCTTTTTCCGTGCGTTTTCAACATATCTCGCATTCAAACGCAATTTACTAATTTTGTAATTTCCGAAACTTGAAGGATTAAGTTGGGCAAACAAATCAAGTTTTTTCAAATTCCCGGATACAAAATTTAGAATAAAATCGCCCGAGATGTGACTTCTCAAAAAATGTGGTCTGTCAATTCTAATTTTAGATAAATCAAGGTCTGACAAAGATCCGCTTAAACTTAACAGAAATTGATCTACTTCATCCTTTTTCAAATTTAAATCTATGACGCCCTTAAATCCCTCGGAAACAGAAAGGAGAGTTCCGTTCAATTCGCCATCTTTCAAATCAAACCAGAAGCTTGATTTCGGGAGTAAAACTTTGTTTATAAACGATTCAATGATCTCAATTTTTGCTCTTGTATATGCTTTATCAAAACCAGTCCCCTTTCCGCTTGCGCTCCCTGAAAAATTAAGCAAGCCCCTCATACCCTCGCTGTTAAAAATATCCTCCGGATTCAACTCAGAAACTTTAAAATTAAAATCATAGGTCAAGGTATCTTTAATTTTGAGTTTCGCATCAAGATTTATGCTCGTTTTATCCCAATTCAAGTTAACATTTGAAGTGAAATCAAGCGGGTGACCTGTATATCTGCCATCAAAATAAAATTGTTTGACTTTGAACTCAGGCAAATTGACAAGAGAGACAAATTTTTCTATATCCTTGATGTTAATTTTTGAATTTTTAACTTGTGCATCAATCAAAAACTCCGGAAATCTTATCAAATTTTTGAGTTCACCAGCGATGGAAATTTCAGATTCATAAATCCTTGAATTTATCTTTTTTACCTTCAAATCTTTCAAAGTTCCTTCAGCTTCAATCTCAACGAAAGGAGAGCCGTGCAAGAAATGAACGGCTGGGATAAACTTCGTTAAATCCCCGAAACTAAAACTATCCGCGACAAGATAAACACTCATATAAACATTTTCAATCGTATTCTTATCAAGTTTGAAAAGATTATCTTTTGTGCTTGCGAAGAAGTTAAACTTTACCTTGCTTCCCCCAGTAGAAATTTCAATATCCCTTGCCCACAATTCCTCTTTGTCCATAAAAAATTTTCCTGATAAATCTGCGTTAAATTTACCTTCATCAACGATAAACGAGAGTTTAAAATTTCGCAACTCAATTTTTTCAGACGAATAAGACCCGCTTAAATTAACATTGATATCATGGACTGCAAAATCATGATAATTAATGCAATTTAAACTTTCTGCGATCGCCGATGCCTTCAAATTCAAAGAGTCAACAAGTGAAAATTTACCATCATCAATCACAAGTTTATAAAATGAGAGCGAAATCCCACCGCCACCGCCTTTTTTTCTAGTCCTGATAATTTTCTGGTAGTTCCAGATCCCGTCTTTGCCCCTTATGAGATATATTTCGGGTTTGTAAATTATGAACTCATCAAAAGAATAACTTCTCCTGATTAAACCGATGGGATTATATTTAAGTTCAATGCCCAATGCCTTCATAAATGTTTTTCCATCAACATCAATGCGAAATCCGTCAACGCCAAGCCCTGTGAATAAGTTTCCGTAAAATCTGCCAAGGTAAACATCTCCACCTATTGATTTCCTCAATGCCGACTCAACTCTATCGTGAATAAAAATCCTGAACTTTTCAGTTTGCGTGATTATCAAAATAACTGAGAAAAGAATCAGAAATGATGTGGAGAAGTAAAAAACTATTTTGAAAAGTTTTTTGAAAAATTTTCTCATCGCTTACAAAATCTTTCAATGATGGTTTTTATAATGTTCGTCGTTGACCTGTTCGGTGTCAATTCAATTAGAACAACTTTACCACCGTTTGATTCAACTATATCTCTTCCGACGACATTTTCAACAGACCAATCGCTTCCCTTAACGAGGACATCGGGAACTATCTTTGAGATCAAGTCATAAGGCGTTGGTTCATCAAAGATGACGACATAATCAACGAAGGCAAGATTTGAAAGTATAAACGCTCTATCTTCCTGCGTGACGATCGGTCTCCCTTCACCTTTTATTTGCCTTACAGATGAATCGCTATTTAATCCAACTATTAAAACATCGCCGAGTTCTTTCGCCTTCATCAGGTATTCAACATGACCCCTGTGTAATATATCAAAACATCCATTTGTAAAGACGATCTTCTTTCCCTCGCTTTTGAGTTTGCTTCTTATTTCAATTATTTCGTTTATACTTACAACCTTCCCCATATCACCATTCACCTCTTGAATCAAGAAGTGCAACTTTAAAAAGTTTTTCTTTATCAACTGGCACAACCCCGACTTCTTCAACAACGATTCCAGCAGCATAATTTGCAAGCGTTGCTGACTCAATTATATCAGCACCGCCAGCAAGAGCAACTGTTATAGTTGATATAACAGTATCTCCAGCGCCTGAGACATCTGCAACTTTTCTCGCCTTCGTCGGTATATGTCTTACATCTCCATTTTTAGTAAAAAGCGTCATTCCTTTTTCCCCCCGTGTTAGAAGGAGATATTCACACTTCAATCTTTCAAGTAAAATTTTACCTGCTTCAATAACTTTTTCCTCAGTATCAATTTTGCGACCAAGGACATCTTCAACTTCTTTTCTGTTCGGTTTAAAAACAGTCACATTTTTAAACTCAAAAAAGTTATCAAACTTTGGATCAACAGTTATGACAATGTCATATTTTTTCGCAATTTCAACCAGATCATAGATCAAATTCCTCACAACAACGCCTTTGTTGTAATCCTCAATTATTATCGCATTAAGTTGGTGTATATTTTGAAGGATGATTTCCTTTATTCTTTCTTGAATTGAATAATTTATCGGCTCTCTTGATTCCCTGTCTATTCTGACGACATGCTGGCTATGTGCTATAACTCTTGTTTTAACCGTGGTTGGTCTTGATTGATCAATTATAATTCCACCAGTGTTAAATCCTTCACGCTTCATCAAATCAAATAAAATTTCCCCTTCCCTATCATCCCCGACAACTCCTATAAGAAGCGGAAATGCGCCAAGGGACTTTATATTGTTTGCGACATTGCCAGCACCACCAAGTTTTGAGTCCTCACCTTCAACTTCAATAACAGGCACAGGTGCTTCAGGAGAAATCCTGTTGACACTACCCCAGATATAACGATCAAGCATAAGATCACCAACCACGGCAATTTTTACATTTTCAAAATTTTTGAAAAGGTTTAGAAGTCGCTCCTCGGTGAATTTTATCATGAAAATTTAGGAGTTTTGTTTTGAATTCAATCATAAAAATACGCAAAGATAGGAGAATAAGCAAGTTTTCGTTTGGAATTCAAACTTTGTTTAACTATATTTTACTCCAAAGTAAAACCAAATTCTTAACTCTTGTTGTGGTAAGAACACGCTTTGCACCAAGTCCAACTGGTTTTCTCCATGTTGGAGGTCTGAGGACAGCATTATATAATTATCTTTTCGCAAAAAAACATAATGGTCAATTCATACTTCGCATAGAAGACACCGACCAGACAAGAATTGTTCCGGGGGCTGTTGAAAATTTAATTGAAACATTAAAATGGGCTGGAATTGAATTTGATGAAGGTCCTATCAAAGGCGGTCCATATGGTCCATACATACAATCCCAACGGCTTGAACTTTATCATAAACATGCGCTTGAACTCGTTGAAAAGGGGCATGCTTATTATTGTTTTTGCACACCTGAACGCCTTGAAAAAATGCGTCAGGAACAAATTAAATCAGGTCAACCACCAAAATACGATGGCACATGCAGAAGATTAACACCCGAAGAAGTTAAGAAAAAACTTGATGAAGGAATCCCGAAAACAATAAGAATGAAAATTCCCGAATGGGGAGAAATAACTTTCAATGATTTAATTCGTGGAGATGTGACGATAAATTTCAAAGTTCTTGACGATCAGATAATTTTGAAATCCGATGGATTCCCGACATATCATCTCGCCGTGGTTGTTGATGATCACTATATGAAAATTTCGCATGTGATTCGTGGCGAGGAGTGGCTCCCAAGCACACCGAAACATATCTTGCTTTATGAATATTTAAACTGGGAAAAACCGAAATTCGCACACCTGCCTTTACTTTTGAATCCGGATAGAACTAAACTAAGCAAAAGACAAGGAGATGTAGCTGTTGAGGATTACAGAGCGAAAGGTTATCTCCCGGAAGCAGTTGTTAATTTCATTGCGTTGCTTGGCTGGAACCCCGGCGATGAAAGAGAATTTTTTACGATTGATGAGTTGATAAAAGAATTCTCACTTGAAAGGGTCAATAAAGCTGGTGCTGTATTTGACATCAAAAAACTCAACTGGATGAATTCGCACTATATTAAAAATTACGATCTTGATAAATTAACACAACTTGCAATCCCATTTTTGAAAGAAAAAGGATACGATGTCTCAAACTTCCAAAAAGTTAAAATCATCGTTGAAGCCGTCAGAACTCATCTTGAATATCTCGCCCAGATCGTTGATTATGTTGATGTCTTCTTCAACGAGAACATCCAATTTGAGAATGGTGAAGCAGAAGAGATGATGAAGTTAAACACAACAAAAATCGTCTTTGAAAAATTTATCCACAAACTTGAAAATCTTAAGACCGAAATAGATAGAGAAAAATTCAAACAAATTGCGAAAGAAATTCAATCTGAAACCGGGATAAAAGGAAAAAACCTTTTCATGCCTATTAGAATAGCACTTACTGGCAAAACCCATGGACCAGAACTACCGCTCCTCGTTGAATTCTTTGGAAAGGAAAAAATAAAACAAAGGATTGGAAAATTTCTTAACGCATGAGTAAACGTTTGAGATTCATTGATGTGTATCGTGGTCTTGCAATACTTCTTATGTTGCACGGACACACCGTTGACGCTCTTTTAAACCCAATTGAAAAAATGAGTTTGGCTTTCCAAATTTATACTATATTCCGCGGTTTCACCGCACCAATGTTTCTGTTTGTCTCCGGCTTTGCTTTTTCAATCACAACTTTAAAGCATATTGACGAATACACAAGATTCTCACAAAAACTTCTAAAAAGATTTAGAAAATTTCTCTTCATCACACTACTTGGCTATTTCCTCCACATGCCGTATCTATCTTTAAAAAAATTGATAGATGAATCAAACTTTACTACATTAGCACAACTATTTTCATCCGATGTTTTGCAAGCTATCGGAGTTTCGCTTTTATTAATGCAAATCACCTTGTTTTTGATCAAAGATGAAATCAAATTCGCAAAGTTTTCACTTTATTTCGGAATCATCTCGTTTTTAATCTCGCCGTTTATTTTTACAGTTGATTTCTCCAAGTTTTTACCCCTGTTTTTATCCCAATACCTTAACACATTCAACGGTTCAAAATTTCCTCTATTTCCATGGATCGGGTATATTTTAATCGGGAACTATATCGGTTATAAATTTCTGGTTGAATCAAGCCGTGATAATGCCGATGCCTTCTTTAAGAAAATTTTCTATATCTCTGTTTTATCATTTCCAATTTTATTTGCCTCCGAATACATATTTGAAATTCTTCTCAACCCGAATCAACTCATCATTTATTCAAGTCCCTTTCTTCATTTTTCACGCCTCTTGTTTATAATTTCGCTTCTTTATTTAATCTGGAAAATTGAAAAAGTTGTAAAGTTAAAATTTCATCCACTTCAAATTTACGGGATGGAGTCGCTTTTCGCTTATGTTTTTCATTTGATGGTAATTTATGGAAGTCCTGTGAATCCATTTCATTCGCTCAATGCTTTTTATGGCGGAATATTAAACTATCCAAAAGTTTTTGGCATATTTGTGTTACTTGCGATCTCTGTTCTTGCTTTTTCCTATGCTTTGAACTTGTTAAAGAAGACGAAAAAACAAACAATTAATTATCTCAAATACGCAACCGTGAGCATAATTTTACTTGTGTTTTTCATAAATCCACATTAAAAATAAGGAGTTAAAGATGAAAGCAATTGCCATAACTGAATTTGGGGGAAGAGATAAGTTAAAACTTATGGACTTACCACAGCCGAAACCAAAAGCGGGCGAAGTTTTAATCCAGCTTAAAGCAGCAAGTTTAAATCATCTTGATATCTGGGTCAGAAAAGGTCTTTTCAAAATTCCATTTCCACATATTCTTGGCGCTGATGGCGCAGGGATAATCGCAGATGTCGGAGAAGGGGTCATACACCTTAAAGTCGGAGAGAAGGTCTTAATATCTCCGGGCATAGGTTGCGGAATCTGTCAGGAATGTGCTTCGGGAAGGGAAAATTTCTGCAAGCTTTATCACATTCTCGGAGTTCAGCAGGATGGAACTTATGCTGAATATGTTGTTTTACCAGCGCAAAATGTCCTGCCAATCCCACATAATCTTGATTTTGAAGAAGCAGCTTCAATTCCACTTGTATTTTTAACAGCATGGCATGCTCTCGTCACAAGAGGCGGAATAAAACCGGGGATGAAAGTTTTAATTCACGCAGCTGGAAGTGGGGTTGGAATTGCAGCAATTCAGATAGCAAAACTTTTTAATGCAATTGTTTTTACAACAGCAGGAAGTGATGAAAAACTTGAAAAGGCGAAAAATCTTGGAGCGGATGTTTTGATAAATTACAAAAAAGAAGATTTCCAGGAGAGATTGAAAATTGAAACGCAAGGTGAGGGCATAGATTTGATACTTGACCATGTTGGATTTGATACGGTTATGAAGGGATTGAAATCATTGAAAAAGGGTGGTAAATTGATAACGCTTGGAGCAACGAGTGGAAGCGAGGTGCCAATTGAGTTAAGATTTGTGTATGGAAAAAATTTGTCAATTGAAGGAATTTACATGGGAAGCAAGGGAGAACTTATTGAAGTATTAAAATTCTTTTCAGATGGAAAATTAAAACCCGTAATCCATGCAGTTTTACCTCTTGAAGAGGCACAGGAAGCGCACAGAATTCTTGAAGATAGAGAAGCTTTTGGTAAAGTTGTTTTAAAAATTTAAATCAATCATAAACAAAAAATTTAAAAACTATGAAAGCATTGATTGCAAGTGGTGGGCGGGGAACTCGCTTAAGACCATTAACTCATACGCAAAATAAACATTTAATTCCGATTGCGAACAAGCCAATGCTCCACTATGCGATTGAGACGGTTGCAGAAGCTGGAATAAAAGAAATCGGGATCGTCCACAACGCAGATAGCAATGAAGTTCCAAAGGCGATCGGAGATGGGAGCAAATGGGGTGTCAAGATAACTTACATTCCGCAGGAGGCACCGCTTGGACTTGCACATGTCGTTAAAATTGCCGAAGATTTTATCAAAGGAGATAAATTTGTTTTCTATCTCGGCGATAATATGTTTGTTGGCGGTATAAAAAAGTTTGTTGAGGAATTTGAGAAAAATCATTACAACTGTTTTCTGACACTTGCAAAGGTGAAGGACCCACAAAGGTTCGGCGTTCCTGAAATAGTTGATGGTAAAATTGTAAGAATTGAAGAAAAACCGAAAGTCCCGAAAAGTAATTATGCAGTTGCGGGAATTTACTTTTACGACAGTTCAATCTTTGAAGCGGTGAAAAACATAAAACCGAGCTGGCGTGGTGAACTTGAAATCTCTGATGCTCACACATATTTGATTGAAAAAGGTTATAAAGTTGGCTATGCTGAAATCACCGGTTGGTGGAAAGATACAGGGAAACCTGAAGACCTTCTTGAGGCAAATCGCCTTGTGCTTGATTCACTTGAAGCAAGAATTGATGAAAATGTAGAGGTTGACCAGAGCACAAAGATTGAGGGAAAAGTTATACTTGAAAAAGGAGCGAAGGTAAAAAATAGCATAATCCGTGGTCCAGCAATTATCGGGAAAAACTGTATAATTGAAGGAAGTTATATCGGTCCATACACATCAATTGATGAGGGGACTTTTGTCCTAAACAGCGAAATTGAATATAGCATCATAATGAAGAACTGTAAAATTTTAAATGTTGGAATTAGAATTGAGAGCAGTTTACTTGGTAACGATGTTGAAATCGTTGAAGCAACCGGCAAACCTCGTGTCCATAAATTTATGGTTGGAGATCAATCAAGAATTGAGATAGCGTGGTGAGATGGGAAAA
>CAZQJI010000005.1:29943-38230 GCA_964593475.1 uncultured Bacteroidota bacterium
AAATTTATGGTTGGAGATCAATCAAGAATTGAGATAGCGTGGTGAGATGGGAAAAGAAGAATTTCTAAAAGAAAGAGCGAAGGATTTTTACAAGTTAGCCAAGAGAAACCTTCATGAAGGTTTCTATAATGTTAGCGCCTTTGAAATTGAACAGGCGTGCCAACTTTACCTTAAATATCTACTTTTCAAAAAAGTCGGGGATTATCCGAGAGTTCATTTTTTGTCTACATTACTTGAAGAATTATATAAGGCAACTGAAGACGAAAGAATAAAGGTTTTTCTGGAAAAACACAATCTTGAAATTCAGAGTTTGGAAAGTGCTTACCTTTCTTCAAGATACCTCGGTAAAGAATATAACCGCCTTGAGGCAGGTTCACTGGTAAACTTTGCTGATTCTTTAATTAAATTTCTGGAGGAGATAACAGGTGAAAAGTTTTTTTGAGATAGTTCTTGAAGAGGCACGGGAAAGAAAGGAATATTTTGACAATTACTTAACTTATGTGAGAGAGATCAAAAATAGAGCTGAAAAAATTTTGAAAGAAGTTAAAGTTTTTGTCTTCGGCTCCGTGGTCCACGGTGACTATACTCCGATGAGTGACATTGACATACTTATCGTCTCAAATGATGTTCCCGAGAATATAATAGAGCAAGCAAGAATTAAAGTTTTGCTCACAGAGGGTTTCAAACCAGGTATATTTCAGATTCACCTTGTTAAACCTGATGATTATGAAAAGTGGTATAAAAATTTTATCAAAGATAAAATTCAAATTTGAAAAAATAACATCGGGAGGGCAAAATGTATCAAAACATTTTATTTGAAGTAAAAGACCACATCGCTTTCGTCACGATCAACAGACCTGAAAAATTAAATGCTTTAAACCATCAAACGATGCTTGAGCTTAAAGATGTTTTCACAAAAATTAAAAACGACGATGAAATTTATGTCGCCATAATCACAGGTGCAGGTGAAAAAGCATTTGTTGCGGGAGCAGACATAGCTGAACTTAACAAACTTGATGCCGTCTCGGGTCGTGAATTTGCGGAAAGGGGACAGGAAATTTTTAACTTGATAGAAAATTTAGGCAAACCGGTAATCGCAGCCGTAAATGGTTATGCGCTCGGTGGTGGAAGCGAACTTGCGTGGGCTTGTCACTTCAGAATCGCATCAGAAAACGCCATCTTCGGTCAACCTGAAATTGACCTCGGAATAATTCCCGGATACGGCGGAACGCAAAGATTAACACGACTCGTCGGAAAAACGAAAGCAATGGAACTCATCTTAACAGGAAGAAGATTCAGCGCAAAAGAAGCTTATGAAATGGGCGTTGTGAATAAAGTCGTGCCACAATCTGAACTGATAAAAGAAGCGGAAGAACTGGCAAAAAATCTTGCCTCTAAACCTCAAATTGCGATAAGAATGGCGATTAAAGCAGTTAATATGGCTTATGAGACGACATTAAGCGATGGACTTCATCTTGAAGCAACGCTCTTTGGAATTTGCTGCGGGACGGAGGACTTTAAAGAAGGAACATCCGCATTTCTTGAAAAAAGAAAACCTGTATTCAAGAATAAATGAACATAAAATTTGATCTCACAGGCGAATGGGAATTTAAAGCGAGTTCGGTGGAATTTTTACCGGAGGAATTAAAAACAAAACTTATAAATTGGAACAAAGCGAAAGTTCCAGGGACATTTCATCTTGACCTGCTTGAAAATAGATTTATCCCCGATCCTTTCTTTGAAACTAACGAATTTGATGTTCAATGGGTTGACAAAGTTGATTGGGTTTATCGTAAAAGTTTTAAAATTGACTTTGATTTCAGCGATTTTCACTCTGTTAAATTAACTTTTGATGGACTTGATACAGTTGGTAATGTAAAGTTAAACGGATCTCAGATTGGTTCTTTTAACAATATGTTCATTCAGCATTCTTATGAGATAAAAAATTTACTTTCACGGGGAGAAAATGAAATAGAGGTCTTTTTCAAGTCCCCAACGATTGCTGGAAAGAAGATTGAAGAAAAATATGGAAAACTTCCGGTTGAACTTGCAACGCACAGAGTTTATTTGAGAAAAGCACAGTATTCATTTGGCTGGGATTGGGGTCCCGTGCTGACAACAGGCGGGATATGGAAACCCGTTTATCTTGAATTCATAAAATTTGCAAAGATAAAATATGTATGGTTTAAAACGCTTTCAATCTCAAATTCAAAAGCGGAAATTTCGGTTGAAATTGAACTTGAAAAATTTACTGAGGATGATATTGACTTAAAAATTGAAATTTTCTTCAAGGACGATAAACTCTACGAAAGAGAATTTGTTCAGAAGAAGGGCGATAGAGTTAGAACACACAGATTTGAAATAAAGTCGCCGAATTTATGGTTTCCAAATGGATTTGGTGAGCCAAATCTCTACACAGCGAAAATTGAAATTTCAAAAAATGGTGAAACGATTGATCAAATCACGAAAAAATTTGGAATAAGAACAGTTAAGTTAGTTCAGGAAGAAGATGGAGAGGGTGAAAGTTTCATCTTTGAGATAAATGGCGAAAAAATTTTCTGCAAGGGTGCAAATTGGATCCCACCCGATAGTTTTCTTCCGAGAGTGAAAAGGGAAGATTACGATAAACTTCTTAACATGGCAAAGGATGCAAACTTGAATATGTTAAGAGTTTGGGGTGGTGGAGTTTATGAAGACGATTATTTCTATGATAAATGCGATGAACTCGGCATAATGATATGGCAGGATTTTATGTTCGCCTGCGCAAGTTATCCTGAATATGATGAATTCATTGAAAATGTCAAGAATGAGGCAATTCAAATAGTTAAAAGATTGAGAAATCATCCATCAATCGTTTTATGGTGCGGAAATAACGAAAATGAGTGGATCTGGGTTGATAAAACGCAAAAAAATCCAGATGAAATGCCGGGTGCGAAAATTTTCAGAGATGTCTTGAGTGAAATTTGTAAGCAATACGATGGCACAAGACCATACTGGCGAAGTTCCCCGTGGGGAAAAAATTATCCCAATTCTGAAACAGACGGAAATCATCATCAATGGAAGGTCTGGAGTCAATGGATTGATTACAGACATTACGAAAATGTCAAGGCAAAGTTTATAACCGAATTTGGCTTTCAAGCACCGCCACATCCTGAAACTTTAAAAGAGGTTTTAAAACCCGAAAACAGAAACTTTAACTCATTTTCAATTCATCACCATAACAAGCAAACGGAGGGAATTCCACGGCTTTTCAGGTTTTTAACGGCACATTATAAAATTACAACTGACTTTGACGATTTAATTTACCTGATGCAATTAAATCAGGCGGAGGCGATAAAGTTCGCAGTTGAAAACTGGAGGATAAGAAAATTTAAAACAGCCGGAACTCTGTTCTGGCAATGGAACGATTGCTGGAATGTGATAAGCTGGTCTGCGATTGATTACAGAAAAAGACCCAAGGCGCTTTACTACTTCGCAAAAAAATTTTTTAATCCTGTTCTCCCCATCCTCAAAAAATTTGAAGACAAACTGAAAATTTACATAGTGAATGATCTCTCAAAGGGAATTTCAGGCGAGTTAACAATCAAAACATTTACAACCTACGGGGCGAAAAAATTTGAGAATAAAATTAATGTTGAAGTGGAGAAAAATTCAGTCGCTTTGATTTTTGAAGACGATTTGAAAAATTTGAAAGTTGAAAATTTCAAAACCGACTATATCTACGCTGAATTTGAATCCGGCGGAGAAAAAATATCTGAGAACTCAATTTACTTTGAAGAGCCAAAATTTATGCGGTTCAACCCGGCAGGATTAAGGTTCAAAATTTCAAAAGCGGGTGAAAATTTTTACAGGTTAAAACTTCACTCAAAAAATCTCGCAAGGGCTGTTTTCGTTGATTTCGCCGGTTTTGATGTTGAGTTGAGCGATAATTTCTTTGACATCAACCCGGATTCAACGGTTGAGATAAAATTTAAATCCGATAAACCCACCGCTGAACTTTTAAAATCCATCCGGATAAAATTTCTCACCTGACATTTGCATTGATTTATCTGATTGATTATATTTGTGAAAAATTTTGAATCAAGCAAAGGTGAAAGAGGAGATAAAATCTGTTCTTATCATCGGGAGTGGTCCAATCGTAATAGGGCAAGCGTGTGAATTTGATTACTCCGGAACGCAGGCGTGTAAAGTTCTTAAACAACACGGCATAAGAGTTATCCTCGTCAACAATAATCCTGCCACGATAATGACAGACCCGGAATTTGCTGACGCAACTTATCTTGAACCTTTAACTCCTTTCTTCATTGAAGAGATAATCAAAAAAGAAAGACCAGATGCTTTGCTTCCCACACTTGGCGGGCAAACCGCCCTTAACCTTGCGGTTCAACTTTATGAACTCGGAATTTTAGAAAAATACAATGTCAGGTTAATTGGCTCAAGCATTGAAGCGATCAAAAAAGCCGAGGACAGAGAACTTTTCAAAAAAGCGATGAAAAAAATTGGCTTGAAAGTTCCAGAAAGTGAATATGTCAAAAGTGTTGATGAAGGAATAGATTTCGCCTCAAAAATTGGTTTTCCAGTGATTTTAAGACCAAGTTTCACACTTGGCGGAACAGGTGGTGGCATTGCCTATGACTTTGAAGATTTGAAAGCTAAAATTGAAAAAGCACTGATAGAAAGTCCAGTCAAAAAGGTCTTACTTGAACAATCCGTCATCGGATGGAAAGAATATGAACTTGAAGTGATGCGGGATAGAAAAGATAATTTTGTGGTCGTGTGTTCAATTGAAAATTTTCATCCAATGGGAATCCACACTGGGGATTCAATAACAGTTGCACCTGCACAGACATTAACAGATAAAGAATATCAAAAACTTCGTGACTATGCGAAGTTGATAATGCGTGAAATCGGGGTTGAAACAGGCGGAGCAAACATACAATTTGCGGTAAATCCAGAAAATGGGGAAACGCTTGTCATAGAGATGAACCCACGGGTAAGCAGAAGTTCAGCATTAGCAAGCAAAGCAACGGGATTCCCCATCGCAAAAATTGCAACTCTTCTTGCAATCGGATATACGCTTGATGAAATCCCGAACGACATCACAAAGAAAACGCCAGCTTCATTTGAACCATCAATAGATTATTGCGTCGTAAAGATTCCGAGGTGGGATTTTGAGAAATTCAAAGAAGTTGATGATACGCTCGGAGTTCAGATGAAATCAGTTGGCGAAGTTATGGCTATAGGCAGAAATTTTAAGGAGGCATTTCAAAAAGCGATAAGGTCACTTGAAATTGAAAGATTTGGTCTCGGATGCGATGGTAAAGACGAAATTGAAATCCGGGATAGAGATGAAAACTTAAAAAATCAAGTTCTTGAACGCTTGAAACAAAATAAATGGGACAATTTTTTCTGGATAAGACATGCTTTTAAACTCGGTGCGACAATTGATGAAATCTACACCGCAACGAAAATTGATAGATGGTTTCTCCACAATTTGAAGGAAATAGTTGAGATTGAAGAAAAATTGAAAAGTTTTGACATTTTCAAAACCGAATCAGAAAATCCTGAACTTGCAAGAGAGATAATTCTAAAAGCGAAACAAAACGGCTTTTCCGACAGACAACTTGCCTTCATCTGGAAGACCACAGAGAAAGAAATAAGAAATTTAAGAAAAAAACTTAACATCATACCTGTTTACAAAACCATTGACACATGCTCTGCTGAATTTGAATCATACACACCTTATTTTTACTCAACTTATGAATTTGAAAACGAATCTATTCCGACGGGGAGGAGAAAAATTTTAATCATTGGAAGTGGTCCAAATAGAATCGGACAGGGAATTGAATTTGATTATTCAAATGTCCATGCCGTCTTCGCTCTGAAAGAAGAGGGCTTTGAGACAATTATGGTAAATTGCAATCCCGAAACCGTTTCAACCGATTATGACACAGCAGATAGATTATATTTTGAGCCGATAACTTTTGAAGATGTTATGAATGTAATTGAACTTGAACAACCTGAGGGAGTGATTTTAAGTTTTGGCGGGCAAACTCCATTAAAACTTGCAAAACTTTTTGAGAAAGAAGGAATAAAAATTCTCGGCACTTCTCCACAAAGCATAGATATTGCCGAAGACAGAGGGAAATTTACAAAACTTCTTAACTCACTTGGGATAAACTATCCACCCGGGGATTACGCTGATTCAATTGAATCTGCAATTGAAATTGCAAGAAAAATAGGTTACCCAGTTCTCGTCCGCCCGTCTTATGTTCTCGGTGGAAGAGCGATGAAAATAATTTATCGTGAAAATGTATTGATTGACTACCTGAAACACGAAATCAAAATTTCACACAATAACCCGGTTTTGATAGACAAATTTCTTGAAGATGCTTTTGAATATGATGTTGATGCGATATGCGATGGGAAAGATGTTATTCTGTTTGGAATAATGGAACACATTGAGGAAGCCGGGATTCACTCCGGGGACAGCTCCTGCGTTTACCCGCCGTTTATGTCATCTGAAGAGACGATTCAAAGGATAATTGAATACACAAGGAAAATAGCAATTGCGTTGAATGTGATCGGGCTGATAAATATACAATTTGCAGAGAAAGATGGGATTGTTTATGTCCTTGAAGCAAATCCACGCTCATCAAGGACAATTCCATTTTTAAGCAAAGCAACAGGAATACCTTTTGCAAGAATTGCAACCAAAATTCTCGTTAAAAATTCGGAAGATGTGATTCAGGAATTCAACTTGAAAAGTTTAAACTTAAAAAATGTTAAGATCAAAGCGTGTAAAGCGCCCGTCTTTTCATTTTCAAAACTACCAAACATAAATGTTTTTCTCGGACCCGAAATGCGCTCAACCGGTGAAGCCATCGGTATTTCATACTCATTCGGTGAATCTTTTGCAAAAGCACAAATTGGTTCCGGGAATAATCTCCCGCTTTATGGAAATGTCCTGATAAGTGTAAATGACAGGGATAAAAATCAAAAGGTAATTTCAATCGCAAAAGAATTTGTAAAACTTGGATTTAAAATTTTAGCCACAGACGGGACAGCGAAATTTTTAAACTCCAACGGCATCAATGCTGAAAAAGTTTTCAAGGTAAACGAAGGACATCCGGACATCGTTGACTTGATAAAAGAAGGAAAAATAAACTTCATCATAAACACGCCACTTGGAGAGGTCTCAAGATTTGATGAGTTTGCAATAGGAAGAAACGCAATAAAATACAAAGTCCCGTTTGTGACGACTCTTTCAGCCGGGTTCAGCGCAGTTGAAGCGATAAAAAAATTGAGAGAAGGAAAAATAACAATAAAAAGTTTACAGGAATATCATCGTGAAATTAAATACGAAGTTGTAAAATGATAAAAGCAAAACTTGCACTTGAAAATGGAATCGTAATTGAAGGCGAAAACTTTGGCGCTGAAGGTGAAACCTATGGCGAAGTTGTGTTTAATACATCTTTAACGGGCTATCAAGAAATGATAACCGATCCATCATACAAAGGTCAAATCCTGATATTTACGAACCCGCTCATCGGAAATTATGGAGTAAATGATGAAGATATTGAATCAAAGTCGCCGCAGGTAGCTGGTGTTGTGATAAGAGAAATTTCAAAGTTTTACAGCAACTGGAGAGCAAACCAATCACTTGATTTATATCTTAAAAAACATAACATCGTTGGAATCGCAAATGTTGACACAAGATTTCTTGTAAGGCAAATCAGATCTGAAGGCGCAATGCGTGGCGTTATATCAACAATTGACCTTGACGATGTAAGTTTAGTTCAAAAAGTCAGAACAATTCCGCAAATGAACGGTCTTGATCTTGTGAAATTTACAACAACGGGTGAAAGATATATTTTCAACGATAAAGACAAGACAAAATTCTTTGTGGTTTTATATGACTTTGGAGTTAAATTGAATATCCTCCGAAAACTGGAAAAATTAAATTGCAAAGTTCTCGTTGTCCCGGCGAATACAAATGCTGAAGATGTTTTATCTTTAAATCCAGATGGTGTTGTTTTATCAAACGGACCCGGCGATCCATCCGCTTTAACCTATGCAATTGAAAACATAAAAAAATTAATCGGTCAAAAACCAATTCTCGGGATTTGCCTCGGGCATCAACTTTTATCGCTTGCCGTCGGTGGGAAAACCTACAAAATGAAATTCGGTCATCGTGGTTCAAATCATCCCGTTAAGAACTTAATCACCGGCAAAATTGAGATAACATCGCAAAATCACGGGTTTGCTGTTGATTCGGACTCATTGA
>CAZQJI010000005.1:38330-43126 GCA_964593475.1 uncultured Bacteroidota bacterium
GACAAGAAAATTTTATTTGAGTTTGAAGACAAATTCAAAATCATCGCTATTGGTGGATATACTTACTTTTCGGAAAGAGGAAATCTCCACTGGAACAATCTTGACAGATTGATTTTAAACGCAATTTTATATCTTAACAATCCCCAAAAATTCCCCGAGCCGAGGACATACTGGGATTTCGCTCAAAATATCAAACAAGTGAACCTTCAACTTGAAAGCAAGGCATTGAGAACTGCGCAGAAAAAAATTGGAAAAAGAAGCACCCACATTCAAATTGAAATAAAACAAAATTATTTCATTCAGGGTGAACGAATCTTCGCAGAAATAACCGAAGGAAGGATCAAATCAATATCAATTCCACCAGTGCAACTCATTGATGAAATAAATTTATTCTTGAAAAAAGATGAAGAATTGATACCGATTGAAAACTCAAAAATTATCCTGAAACCTGAAGCAGTCATCAGAAATTTTGAAATTGACGGCGTTAAACTCTATGAAACTATCTTCACACATCCTGAAAAACCGATTCTGATATCAAACTTTATAATTACAAGCGACAGAGATATTGAGATTTGTTTGAATTTAAAAATTTCCCCAAAGTTTTTGAGCAAGCCAATGTTCCAAATCAAAAATTTCTCGTTCGGATTTGATGAAAAATTAAAATGCGTCTATGTGTTTAATAGCGAAATTTTCTCTTTACTTGCCGGGAGCGCACGAAAACCAGAAAGTTATGAAATTAAGGTTGCGGATTCCCTTGATATAAAGATTTCATATAAAATTTACGCCGGTTTTGAAAAAGCGTTCAACTTCGCAATTACCGGCGACTTTCAAAATCCAAAATCACCGGAAGATATTTTATCAAGGTCAAAAGAACTTTATAAAATTTCGCTCACATCACCACACAAAATCTTCAAAGAAAATTTCAAATCTGTGAGAAACACACTGCGTAAAAATCTTGTAATTGAAACACAAGATGAAAGCATAAATCAAAAATTTAAATTCGCAATCTCATTGCTTCCCAAATTTATGAAAAATGTAAAAACACTCGGTAGATTTCTGGTTTATGATTTAAGAAGTGAATTTATTGAAGCGGAAAAAATTTTAAATTTGCTTAACACATTGCTTAAACTCGGGGATTATGAAGATGTAAGGGACACGCTTGAATTTCTCGGAAGATACATAAGCCCTGATGGAAAATTCCCGCAAAAATTTTTATTTTCTGGTTTTTTTGAATATGACGATAATTTGAAATTTAACTACATCAAAATTTGTGGCGACTATCTTCGCTCTTCAAAGGATAAACTCTTTGCTAAATTCACATGGCGAAGGATTAAAAATTTGATCTCTGATGAGATTGAAAACCTGCAAAATTCCCCTGATGTTGTGGAATCAATGCTTTTATTTGCAAACACACTTGAAGATAACGAGTATGCCGAAAAATTGAACGAGCTAAAATCTAAAATGCAGATTGAAACAGTAAGAAAAATGTTAAGTGAAATTAATCAATTTGATTTTAATTCAGCGATAGAAATTTCATCTTTTGTTGAGGGGGTTCTTGATGATTTTGATTTTGAAGCGAACGCGTTTGAGAAAAAATTGGTTTTTAAGCCGAAGATAAAATTTGAGCGAGATTTTGTGAGGATAAAGAACTTGAGATTGCAGAATATGAGGATTAACCTAACAATTGAGAAATCAAGCGATTGTCTCATCTTTACTTTTGAAAAAAATAATCTCCCTGAAATAAATGTAATTCTTGAACCTGTTTTTGAAATCCCACACAGTGTTAAAAATGTCCTGATTGACGATAAAGTTTGCAAAAGTTTTGAACAAGATGAATCTGGATTTAAAGTTGAGTTTTCATTTAGATTTAAGAGGCAGGTTAAAATTTTGCTTGAGTGAGTTGGATCGTAAAAATCTTGATGGCAATGTAAACGGATTTTTGTGAAGATAGAGACCGAAATTTTGTCCTAATCTATTTGCAAGAATATCCCGTTCGTCTTTAACGAGATTTAAGCCGAGTTTCTCGCCTTCTTCAACGAGCAGACCGATTTTATCAGCGCTTGCTCTGCCCTCATTTGTGTAAGTCAAATAGGCGGAAAAGAAAAAATGCTGAAGTTTATCTCTATCCTCAATTGTGTCAGAGAAAATATGTGATGGTAAGTTTGCGGTTCTCTGAAGAAATTGTTCTCTGCTTTCGGAAGTCAGGAAAATTGGGATTTTTAATCCGAGAAGAGGAAATTTAAAGTTAATTTTTCTGTGATCAAGCGTTGCGAGTCCGCACACAAGGAGTGCATCTTTTATGTCGTAATCACATATAACGAGCGATTTTTTATAAATCAAATCAACAGCGAGGACATCGCCGATTTCATTTTTCAGCGTTTTAAATTCTTCACTTCTGATGAAATTACGAAGTTGATGGACATAAAAAATTTTGTTTTTTAACAAGTTTTGAAAAATTGACTGCGATTGTGCAATTGAAATTGAGAGGAGCAATGTTAAGATGTTAAGTTTGAATAACGCCGACATTGAATCTGGGAAGATACGGATTATTGTTTGCAATTTCAATCCCACGAGAAATTATTTTCCTTGTTTCAACCGGGTCAATTATTCCATCAACCCAGAGTCGTGCAGCTGCAAACAACGGTTCCATCTCTTTTTCATATCTTTCTTGAATTTCCCTCAAAAGTTTTTCCTGTTCTTCTTTCGTTATAACTTTCCCCTCCCTTTCCATTTGAGAGAGTTTTATGCTTAACAATGTTTCACTTGCCTGTTTTCCGCCCATAACTGCAATTTGAGCCGTTGGCCAGGCAAAGATAAATCTCGGGTCATAAGCTTTCCCGCACATTGCGTAATTTCCGGCGCCAAAGCTATTTCCAATTATAAATGTAAATTTTGGAACAACGCTATTTGCGACAGCATTTACCATCTTTGCACCATCTTTTATAATTCCACCCCATTCTGCTCTTTTACCGACCATAAAACCGGTGACATCTTGGAAGAAAACAAGAGGAATTTTCTTTTGATTGCAATTCATAATAAATCTTGCTGCTTTATCTGCGCTATCGGAATAAATCACACCACCAACTTGCATTTCACCGAGTTTCGTTTTGACGATTGATCTTTGATTCGCAACGATACCAACAGCCCAGCCATCAATCCTCGCATAAGCACAAATAACAGTTTTCCCATATCCGGCTTTATATTCATCAATTTCGCTATCGTCAACTATCCTTGCAAGGACTTCATACATATCGTAAGGTCTTGAAATATCCTTTGGAATTATGCCATATATTTCATACGGGTCAAATTTCGGAGGTCGCGGTTCAACCCGGTTAAATCCTGCCTTTGGTGATTCACCAAGCTTTGAAATTATACTTCTTATCGTTTCAATTGCTTCTTCGTCGTTTTTGCACTTGTAATCTGTGACGCCACTGATTTCACTATGAACAGTTGCTCCACCAAGGGTTTCAATGTCAATTTCTTCGCCGATTGCAGCTTTTACAAGATGTGGTCCGGCAAGGAAAACGCTCCCGGTTCCTTCAACAATTAACGCTTCATCACTCATAATTGGAAGATAAGCTCCACCTGCAACGCAGGGTCCCATAATTGCAGCAATTTGAGGTATCCCCATTGACGACATTATAGCATTGTTTCTGAAAATCCTACCGAAATGTTCTTTGTCCGGGAAAATTTCGCTTTGCAAAGGCAAAAAAACACCTGCTGAATCAACGAGATAGACGATAGGGATTCTATTTTCCATCGCTATTTCTTGAGCCCGCAGGTTCTTCTTACAGGTTATAGGAAACCACGCTCCAGCTTTGACAGTTGCATCATTTGCAACGATGACAACATCACGACCGTGAATTTTCCCGATTCCAACAATCACTCCACCTGATGGCGCACCGCCATATTCTTCATACATTTCATATCCAGCGAACAAACCAATTTCAAGAAATTCGCTTCCAGGGTCTATCAATTTTTGAATTCTTTCTCTGGCTGTTAACTTCCCACGCTTATGTTGTTTTTCAATCGCTTCTTTTCCACCGCCGAGTTTTATCTGCTCCGCTTTCGCATTTAAAATCCTCAACAGATTTTTCATATTATCCTCGTTTTCAAAGAAGCTCTGATCCCGCTTTATCGGGCTACCTATTGCTTTTGGCATATCATTGTTTCTACTTTTGCTTTAGATATTTCCGTTCAATCTCAAAAATTTTGTTAAGTCGCTGGAGATGTCTTCCTCCACCAAAATTTGTTTCAAGAAAAACTTTCACAATTTCTTTTGCAAGTTCACTTCCAATAACACGAGCGCCAACTGTCAATACATTTGCATCGTTATGCTCTCTGCTCATTTTTGCTGTAAATTCATTATGACAGCACGCTGCTCTTATACCCGGGACTTTGTTCGCAACAATTGAAGAAGCAACACCTGTCCCATCAATCATCAACCCACGCCAGGCTTTGCCCGAGATAACCGCATAAGCAACAGCGTAAGCAAAGTCCGGATAATCAACCGAACTTTCGGAATTTGTCCCGAGATCAAGAACTGAATAACCAAGCTCAGAAATAAATTTTTTAAGTTCCTCTTTCAATTTAAATCCGGCGTGATCACTTGCTATTGCGACGATTTTTTTCCCATCTGCTTTTGGCTCAGGTTTTAATGGATAATCAAACTTTTGAGGTGTTTCAAATTTTTCAACAAATTTAACCTTTAATTGCAGGGCTTTATCCCTTGCTGAAGGTGTGACTATCGTGTTTTTATCAATTTCTATCTCGGTTTTGCCTTGATTGTAAAAATC
>CAZQJI010000005.1:43226-46684 GCA_964593475.1 uncultured Bacteroidota bacterium
CGAACGACAACCGGAACATTTACACCTACTTTTTTAGCTGCCTCAACAACTCCCATTGCAACGCGGTCACAACGAACAATCCCACCGAAGATATTTATCAAAATTGCCTTAACATTCGGATCGGATAAAATTATCTTGAATCCCTGCTCAACAGTTTCAGTTTTCGCTCCACCACCCACATCAAGGAAGTTCGCTGGTTCTCCACCAGCGAGCTTAATTAAATCCATTGTCGCCATCGCAAGCCCTGCACCGTTGACCATACAGCCCACATTTCCGTTCAAGCGGATATAGTTGAGATTATATTTTGAAGCTTCAACTTCAAGCGGGTCTTCCTCGTCAATATCCCTTAACTCTGCAATTTCAGGATGGCGGAACAACGCATTATCGTCAAAATTCATCTTGGCATCAAGAGCCAAAACTTCCCCATCGGTTGTGAGGACAAGTGGATTTATTTCAGCAAGAGATGCGTCTGTTTCATCATACGCTTTGTAAAGCGCAAGCAAAAACTTAACCGCGTTTTTAAATGCTTCACCCTCAAGACCAAGCCCGAAGGCAA
The DNA here is from genome assembly GCA_964593475.1 of uncultured Bacteroidota bacterium. Lineage (GTDB taxonomy): Bacteria > Bacteroidota > Ignavibacteria > Kryptoniales > Kryptoniaceae > Kryptonium. The sequence continues at coordinate 43,783 of CAZQJI010000005.1, forward strand.
GGCGTCTTGCTTGATAAGGCATAAAACCAACCTTAGGGTCAACATATTCTTTCAAAATCTTCTCAGGGCTTTCAGCTGCAACCTGTTCAATTTCAACTCCACCTTCGCTTGAAACCATAACGACATTTCTTGAAGTTGTTCTATCAAGTGTAATTCCAACATAAAGTTCTTTTTGAATTTTCAACCCTTGCTCAACAAGAACCTTCTTAACAATTTTACCCTCCGGACCAGTTTGATAAGTTACAAGTTTTGAACCGAGCATATTTTTTGCATGTTGATAAACTTCATCATAACTTCTTGCAAGTTTAATTCCACCTGCTTTTCCCCTGCCACCTGCATGTATTTGAGCTTTGACAACCCATAAATCTCCACCGATTTCCTTCGCAACTTCAACTGCTTCTTCTGGTGTGAATGCAACACGACCCTTTGGAACAGGGACACCAAATTTCTCTAAAATTTCTTTTGCTTGATATTCGTGTATTTTCATTTTATATGTGCAGTTTGTTTTAAAAATTTACTTAACTTTCTCCGAAATCGCTTTCCCCTGTAAGAACAACAAAAGATAATCAGGACCACCGGCTTTTGAATCCGTTCCGCTCATGTTAAATCCACCGAATGGATGAACTCCAACTATCGCACCCGTGCATTTTCTGTTTATATAAAGATTTCCGACATGGAAAAGTTTTTTCGCCTTTTCAATCTTTTTTCTATTTTTTGTATAAACAGAGCCGGTCAAGCCGTATTCAGTATCATTTGCAATTTCAATTGCGTGATCAAAATCTTTCGCTTTTATAACTGCAAGAACCGGACCGAAAATTTCCTCTTGCGCAATTCTCGCCTTTGGATCAACATCTGCAAAAATCGTCGGCTTGATATAATAACCCTCATCCTGTCTTACAGCTTCTCCACCTGTTAACAATTTTCCTTCAGATTTACCAATTTCAATGTATGAGAGAATTTTTTGCTGTGCAGCTGCGTTGATTACAGGTCCAACAGGATAATTTTCCTTCGCCGGTCCAATTTCAAGTTTTTCGGTTTCCGCGACAAGTTTATCAATAAATTTATCATATACGCTTTCAACAACTATAGCCCTTGAGCAAGCGGAACATTTCTGACCCTGATAACCAAAAGCTGAGATGACAACACCTTTAACCGCAGAGTCAAGGTCTGCCTCGTCATCAACTATTATCGCATCTTTACCACCCATCTCAGCGATCACACGTTTGAGCCATATTTGACCCGGTTGAACTTTTGAAGCAAGCTCATAAATATGAATACCAACCTCTTTTGAACCCGTGAACGCAACAAATCTTGTTTTTGGATGAGCAACAAGCGTATCTCCGACGGTTGAGCCAGGACCGGTAACAAAATTCAAAACTCCATCCGGAAGCCCGGCTTCTTTCATAAGTTCATAAAATTTCGCACCAATTACAGGCGAATCACTTGATGGTTTCAATACAACTGTATTTCCCGTGACAAGCGCTCCGACTGTCATACCAAGCAAAATTGCAAGCGGGAAATTCCACGGCGGTATAACCGCACCCGCACCAAGCGGTATATATACCATTTCATTCTTCTCGCCCGGATATTTAACAACAGGGGCACCTTTTGCATAATGAAGCGCCCATCTGCTGTAATACTCAAGGTAATCAATTGCCTCGGCAACATCAGCGTCTGCTTCAGCCCAATTTTTACCAACTTCAAAAACCTGCCACGCTGCAAATTCAAATTTCCTTTTTCTCAAAATCTGCGCAGCTTTTAACATTATTTTAACTCTATATTCCGGCTTCGTCATCCCCCACTCTTTGAACGCCTCATTTGCAACTTCAATTGCCCTTTTAGCAAGCTCAGCATTCCCCTTCTGCAAAATTCCAACAACTTGATCTTTTTTTGAAGGATTGTAAGAATAAAATTTTTCTTCGGTTTTAATTCTTTCACCGCCAATTATGATTTCATACTCTTTTCCAAGTTCGCTCTCAACTTTTGCGAGAGCCCTTTCCATCTTTTTGCGATTCTCAGGTTTTGAGAAATCGGTAAATGGTTCGTTTTTAAATCTCGGCAATTTCATTTTAGCCTCCGATTTTATTTTGCTAATTTATTTGAAATTTATCCAGCCATCTAAATTCAAATTTAAAAATTTTAATCATCCAAATTCAAACTTCTCGCTTGCCGATAGGTCTTAACACCGAGATCAAATTCCCGATTAGAATAGTTGTCCCGGCTCCGATAAATGTATGCCAGGTCCATGCTATTTTAGTGTTCAAGATTACATATATCATCACCACAATCCCGGAGATAAAACCAATCAATGCATCCGTTTCATTAACTTTTTTAAACAGAACCCCGAGAAGAAAAGAACCAAGCAATCCACCATAGGTAAATGATGCAATGCTCAAAGCAAGCTCAACAACAGTTTTTTCAGTCCTCATAAAAAACATAGCCGAACCAACAAGGAGAACAGCCCAGACGGCGGTTATAATTCTTGAGACCAAAAGTTCTTTTTTCTCGTCATTATCCCTTCCAAAGTAAGGTTTATAAATATCAACTATAGATGAAGAAGCAAGTGAGCTCATTGAGCCAGCAAGAGTTGACATAGCAGCAGCGAAAAGTCCAGCAATTATCAAACCTGAAATCCCGCTCGGAATATACTTAACAATAAAATCAGCAAACACTTCATTTGGATTCATTTTCTCTCCGTTGTAAAAAGTGTAAAGCATAAGCCCGAGAAAAAGGAACATAAAAAACTGGATCGCAACTATAAAACCTGTTGTAATAAGCGCTTTTTGACTGTTTTTAAGCGAATTTGTTGTCAAAAGCCGTTGAACTATAAGTTGATCCGCACCGTGTGAAGCCATTGAAAGGAAAGCTCCACCGATTAAACTTGCAAACAAAGTGTAAGGTT
>CAZQJI010000005.1:46784-50803 GCA_964593475.1 uncultured Bacteroidota bacterium
ATTGAGACGACATAAATTTGAGCATCAGACCAATTTGTCAATTGCCCGGAGCTTTTTAATATAATTGCAAGCGGAATTGCCGTCGTGAAGAGCCGAACTCCATCAGCTGCAAGTCGTGTCAGCATAAAAACAATTGAAGCAAAGTTTCTAATTTTTCTCCCGAATCTTATCCCGAGGAATTGATAAGCGGTGACGAGTTCACCTTTGTAATAGGCAGGGAGAAGAACAAAACTCACAATAATTCTGCCGAGAATATATCCAAATGTCAATTGCAAAAAATTTAAATTTGTCGCATATGCAACGCCCGGAATGCTCAAAAAAGTTAAAGCGCTTGTCTCTGTTGCAACAACCGCAAAACACACGGCAAGCCATGGGACTTGTCTTGCACCGAGGAAATAATCAGATGTGCTTCTTTGCTTTCCCCCCGAAATTATCCCGAAAACCGCAACCCCAATAAGATAAAGAACAACTATCACCCAATCCGTAAGACCGAAATTCATCAGAGATTATTCCTTTGTTTTTGTTCCAAGTGCTTCTTCAACAGAATTTGAAAACTTAAACAGCTGATCAAGCCGTGCTATTTTTATCAAGTTCAAAACCTTATCTCTGACGCCAACGAGATAGACCTCACCCTCATTTTCTCTCATCCTCCTTTCACAGAACAAAAGAGAACTCAATCCAGAACTATCGCAATACTCAACATCGGAAAGATCAATGATTATCTTCTTAACACCAACTTGACACAGCGCAAGAAATTCAGCTTTCAAATCGGGTGAGAGCAAAGCATCCATCTTTTTCTCGCGTAGTTTGAAAACGATCGTGTTTTTATCCGGCCTGGAAATTTCAAAATTCATATTTCAAAATTTTTGTTAAAAAATACTTAACGAGCCGATTATCCCGTGATACGCTGACCTTAAATCAGTGTCCCTTTTTATAGCGAGCTGGAAATTGTAAAACAGATCAGAATTATCTCGCTTGAAGCCAATTTTTATCCCGGCGTTAAGCTCCTGACATAACCAGGCATTGAATAAATCAAAGTTAAAACTCATATCAATTGCTACATCATATCTAAACAAAGCAAGCTTCTTGGTAAAACTTTTTCTCGGGAGTCCAAAAATTGAAATGTCATCTCTTGTTATCTCAATATATCTATAACGCCTGATCGTAAAGTATTCTTTGAAATCTGATGTCGCTATTACAGTGATGTTATACTTGCCGGGGATATTTTTGAGAAGATCATAAGCAATCATAAATTGCTCTTTTTCCCTTGGCATTATCACAACAAGATATCTTGCTCTTTGAAACGCTTGCGTGAAATTGACAATTTTTCTACCTTTAACTCCGCTTCTTAACTTTGCAATATAAAGGAAAAATTTTTGTGCTAATTTTCTCATCACCTTTCACCTTGATCTTTTTCCTTTTATGTATGCCTGGCGAATATATTCCTTGTCATAAAAGTAATATGTAAGACCAAGTTTCAGAGCAATGAAACCATCTTTATCCTTTGTATTTGAGTTACCATCAAAATCCCCCCTTGTTGTGAGATTATACGAAGCAGAAAAATCAATGGAGAGAAAATGTCTAAGATACATATTTAACCCCAGACCAAAACCAACTGTTGGAGTGTTTTTTCCGGAATAACTACTTATATTTGGTTGATAATGAACTATTCCGGCGGAGACGAAAAAATAAGCGTCAGATTTGGCTCTCGGGATGATATGAAACTCGGGTTGAATTTCACCGGAAATTACAGTAGTCCAGTTCTTGGCATTTGTATTTTTATCTCTAAATCCAATCCAACCACCGGCGAATTTTCCACCAACAGAGAGGAAATCAAAAACACCTAATCTTATATGCGCACTCCCGAGCGGTTGAACATACGGCTTTGACTGCCCCTGCAAAATTGTGATTCCCAAATCAGCTCCAAATCCAAATTTTCCGGGTAATGTCTGCGAAAGCAAAAAATTTCCGGATATGAGAAGAAATAACACGAATAAAAGTTTACGCATTTTTCCCTCCGACTTTTATTTAATTAGTTCAAGGAACTCCTCCTCGGTTATTATCTTAACTCCAAGCTGTCTTGCTTTGTCATATTTTGAACCCGGATTTTCACCAACGACGACATAATCCGTTTTTCTACTTACGCTATTGCTGACTTTACCTCCAAGTTCTTCAACTTTTTCTTTTGCCTCCTCACGGGTGAAACTTTTCAATGTCCCGGTGAAGACAAAGGTTTTTCCAGCAAGTTTTTTCTTTGCTTTTTCTTCTGGTTTGACCTCAAAATTCAATCCGGCATTTCTCAATCTTTCAATCAATTCAAGATTTCGCTGATCCCTGAAAAACTTATAAACGCTTTCGGCAATCCTTGGACCAATCCCATAAACCGATTCAATTTGCGACGGTGTTGCTTTCATCAATTTATCAATTGAGCCAAAAGCATCCGCAAGAAGCTTTGCTGTTTCAGACCCAACATATCTTATCCCTAAAGCATAAAGCACACGATGGAATGGTTGTTTCTTGCTGTTTTCAATAGCATTCAAAAGATTTTGAACGCTCTTTTCTCCAAATCCTTCAATCCTGACAAGTTTCGCTTTGTGCTTATGAAGTTCGTATATGTCCGCATAATTTTTCAAAAATCCAAGCGTGACAAGTTTATCAACTATTGCTTCCCCAAGACCTTCAATATCCATCGCACCACGAGATGCAAAATGTTCAATTCTTGCTCTCACCTGCGCCGGACATTCTGGATTTTCACAATAATAATTTGCCTCACCAACGGGTCTCTCAATCGGTCCACCACACGCAGGACATGTCTTTGGAAATTCAAATGGAACAGCATCCGGCGGACGCTTTTCAAGAACAACCCCAACTATCTTCGGGATAACTTCACCGCTTCTCTCTACTATGACAGTATCACCAATTCTTATGTCTTTCTCTTTTATGTAATCCTCGTTGTGAAGTGTTGCTCTTGTTATGATGACACCACCAAGCGGGACGGGCTGAAGTTCTGCAACCGGAGTTATAGTCCCAACTCTGCCAACTTGAAGAGTGATTCCGAGAAGTTTTGTCTGCGCCTGTCTTGGTGTGAACTTAAACGCAATCGCCCAGCGTGGACTTTTCGCTATCGCACCAAGAATTTCCTGCTGTCGGATTGAATCAACTTTTACAACAATTCCATCTATCTCATAAGGCAACTCATCACGATGCTCCTCCCAATATCTCCAGAAATCAATGACTTCATCTATATTTTCACACAACTTAACATGCTCGCACACCGGGAAACCGAGTCGCTTAAGAATCTGAAGGTTCTCATAATGGCTTTCAAGTTCAACTCCTTCCGCTGTCAAATAATATGCAAAGAACCTCAATGGTCTTTGTGCAACAAGCTTAGGGTCTTGAAGCTTCAATGTCCCCGCAGTAGCATTTCTCGGATTAGCGAAAATTTTCTCCCCCAATCTCTCCCTTTCCTCATTCAATTTCTCAAAATCAACCTTATTCATATAAACTTCACCACGAACCTCAATGTTAAGAAACTTCTCATCGGGATTGATCAATCTCAATGGAATTGAGCGAATTGTCTTTATATTGTTGGTTATGTCATCACCCTGAACGCCATCGCCACGAGTTGCACCAAGAACAAGTATTCCATTTTCATATTTCAATCTCACCGCAACGCCGTCAAATTTTAATTCCGCAACATATTTATACTTTTCTCCCTCAAGAAGCTCAGCAACTCTCCTGTCAAAATCCCTGATCTCTTCAATAGTAAAAGCATTGTTCAAACTTAACATCGGAATGGGATGAGTCACCGTTGGAAATTCCTTCGTAGGCGCACCGCCAACTCTTTGAGTTGGAGAATCAGGAGTTACAAGTTCCGGATACTGTCTTTCAAGCTCAATCAATTCACGCATCAACATATCATATTCAAAGTCGGAAATTATCGGCTCTGCAAGGACATAATATCTGTAATCATGTTCACGAATTTGCCTTCTTAATTCTTCAACTCTTTCAATTATCTT
>CAZQJI010000005.1:50903-70311 GCA_964593475.1 uncultured Bacteroidota bacterium
GAAATTTCGCTATCATAAAGTTTTATTATTTCATCCGGATTTAATCCCACAACCCTCGCATAACTTCTGAGAAATGCTCTGACATACGGTTCAGGCGCAAAATCAAAACTCTCGCTTTCAATTTTTTCAAGGAATTTTTCGCTTATCTTTGTCTTAGCAGAGATATCTCTGAGGGTTAAATTTTTCTCCTCTCGTGCCTTTTTTAAAAGTTCACCAACACTCATTCCTGTTCCTTTTAGTTTTCAGAAATAATCTAACAAAATTAACTTTTTTAATCAAACTTGAAATCCCCCAATTCAAAGCCCCTCTTCATCAGCAAGCAGGGAAACATTTTTAACGCCGGGAATTTTTGAAAGTTTACCAATAAGTTCCTTTGCCCTATTTTTATCCTTCAACTTAACATAATAAGACAGCTCAAAAAAATCACTTCGTGGACTTTTAACATTTATTAACTTAAAATCCCTGCATTCATCTTTTATGACGGAAAGATAACCGGGTTCAGCTTCGTCAACGGATTCATAAGTAAACTGCAAAAGCAATTCTCTTTTTCTCGGCATCCCGAAACTTAATTTTGATAACACATACATAACGATACCGATAGTTAAAGTCCCGATTATAGCGACCATATATAAACCAACACCACTTGCCATCCCGACGGCAAGCGCAAAGAATATGAAAACTATATCCTGAGTGTCTTTTATGGCAGTTCTGAATCTTATTATTGACATCGCCCCGACAAGTCCAAAAGCTCTTGCAAGATTATTGCCTATAACCATTATCACGACCGCTGTAATCATTGATAAAGCTATCAAAGAACTGACAAGCGCTGTTGAATAACTTATACCCCTGTAACTTACCTTGTAAAACACAGAAACAACAAAACCACACACGAAAGCAACAAGCAAATTTCTTATAACTTCTCCAGGTGTGATTGAGATTGTAAAGATATTTTGCAATTCTTCAATCATAACTTCTTATTTCGCCATTTGTTCTAACTCCGAAAAATTAAACGCATCAACACACATAACATATTTTGAAAGAGCCATCAACCTTAGTTCATATTTTCCAACTATATCCCTGAACCACCTCGGTATCCTTTCACTTCCTTTAAATTCAACAATAAAGTATGAGCTCATAACAAATCGCATATTTTTTTCATCAAATAAATCAGCTAAACCCGGAAAAATAGAAGCCCTCAAATTTTTATCAAATGTAATCCTCAAAGAATTTTCAAATTTACCCTGATATGCCTCACGCTCATAGACAACCAAAATAATCGGCTTTAGATTGTCAAATTTAACATAATAAAAAAATTTCCTTGCGTTTTCAATCGCATTCTCTATTGGCTCTGTTAAAATATATTTTTCAAAATTCACAAATGAAAACATTTCTTCAAGATTCGCAAATGTCAACGGAGCTCTCGTTTTAAAAATTCGCATGCCATTTTTCTTCTTAATCTCAAGAAAAACGATACTATTTTCATCCTTACTTCCATACCCACGAACCCTCAACTTCTTTCTAACATCAAGACCATCCACTTTATCATTGTAATACTGCAATTTATCATTATCAAAGTATATGCTTCTAACAGTATATTCACCAATTTGATTTACGCTCGCATATTCATCATAGTTCACATACGGCATTATTTCCGACCTCAATTGTTCAATCAACTCAATCGGAGCAAGATATTTATATTCAAATCTTATCATCCGGCTAAAAAATTTGTTTGACAAAAGAATAGATATAATCAAAAAGTTTAACCCGCTCCAATTTAATCTTACATTTGGCCACAAGATGCGGAACTAAATCTTCATTTTTCCCTTCCATCACTGCTCTAACTATAACCATTTGCTTTAAATTTATCACTCTAACCGAATTTTCAATGTCACTAACCCTCGCTCGTAATAATTTAGATGTTTTTATCTCAACAATTTGACCTTTTTTAATCTTTGCCCTTCTGTCAACATTTACAGGAATTAAGCAACAAAAACTTGATGTATCCGCTATAGATAATATAGTATCGCCTGCGGAAATTTTGAAAATCACACCTGAAATTGGAGAGGTGATAATATAAGATTGGGCTTTTTGCTTGAGTGCTTCAAGTTCATTTTTCAAAGATTTAATTCTCGTTTCAATTAACTTAATTTGTTCGGGTTTGGCTCCCGTTTCAAGTGCCTCAAGTTGTGCTTTTGCAATCAAAACATTTGCTTGATATAAATTAAATGTGTTCTCAATTGTCTCATACTCCTGTGGCGAGATTAAATTTTTTTCATATAAAACTCTCGCCCGCTCAAGAACTTTTTTCTGGTATTCCATCTGTTGTTGAGCATATTCAAATCTTCTCCTTGCTTCCTCTATGATGGAAGATTTTTCTCCAGATTTATAAAAATCAAGCGTTGCAATTTCATTTGAAATAAGTCCTTCTAACCTGACGAGTTGATATATTGTCTCGCCCGAAATCAACCTGCAAATTGTATCACCAAAATTTATAAAACCACCAATATTCAGAGATTCACTCAGATTCATATTTATTACATCGCCCCTTTCAACACTTATAATTGAATACTTTGCAACCGTCCCGTTCAAATTATTTTTTAAAATTGTCACTATTTTATCATCTTGCGAGCGAATCAAGTAAAACTCCTTGGCAGGCAAAACCTCAGCAAGTGAATTTATCTCATCCCAGAACGGGATCTGTCCAAGAACTAAAATCACGAGCAAAATTAAAAATACAACAATAGCGGAGCTTAAAGATTTTAAAACTATCTCTTTCACCGCTTAACATACTTATTTTTCACTCTATAAATTGACCTGAAAATTCGCCAGTTCCCGTAACTTGAAACAAATTCAAGTCCATCCCCACCCTGAAAAAACAAATCTTTGTGTCTCAAATTCAACACATCACGCTCACCTTCAAATGTCCGTGGATTGTAAACAACGATAAAATCAGCATAAACCTCGGGTCTTTCAACAACAGATGAAAACTCATATTGATATGGCAAAATTATATTTTTAGCATAACCATAGAAAACTACAATCGGATATCCATTTGCATCGTCAAACAAAATCACATCGCTTGAATCGGTATACATCTTCAAGAATTCTGCGACTTTTTTCTCGTCTTCAAAGATTCCATCAACTTTTTTACCGAGCAAAACCTCCGCAAAAACTCTTTCCTCAGGATAATTTGAATTTTTGAGTTTATAATAACCCGTGAATGAAGAAATTATCAAAACGATTCCGAACATCGGGAGAACGAAAGCTTTTCGCAATGTCTTCTTTTGTTCACACGCATAAACTAAAACAAGAAACGAAATAAAAACAAACGGAATGAAGAAATCAACATTTAAAAGCGAAATCCCGAAAAATGCACTTATAAAAAGTGCAACAACCGGGGAAATCAAAGCAAGTATGAAAAACACCTTATGACCGAACAACAAAAATATGATCAAAAATGTCGGAGCAGAGATAAAAATTTCCATTAAAACATGAATTAAACTCCTAAAAGCATCACCCCTCACATCAAGCAAAATCGGATTGTAAAGGACATAGGTTCGCAATGTCCTGAAATATGAATACGGGCTGTTTAAAAAATGAAAAGGATTTGATGTGAAAATCCAGTTAAGATACATCCAGCTAAGAGCAGATACCACGGGCGGGATAAAAACCATAAGATAAACCGCCATCACCCTTCTTAAAAAAGTTTGCCTGTATGCGGGAAGTTCTTTAAGTAATCTGTAAAAATTTTTGTAACTTACTCCCTCTTCAAGCGTTGTTTCAATTGCAAGTATTAAATTTGTCAGAACCCAGAAGACAAGGATAAACACAATTTCATATCTTATCAAAGCCAGAATCCCGAGCGATATTCCGGCAACAGCAAGATAAAAACTCACATTTCTTTCATAAAACTCAAACATAAAAGTGAAAAATATCACGATAAACAGAACATAAAGGTATGAACTTCCGCCCGATGTCGCAGAGTATAAAACAAGTGGATTAACGGTCAAAATCAAAAGAAGGTAAAGAACGAAAACAAAAGATAAATTCCTTTTCAAAATTCTATATGTTAAAACTGCACAGAGTAACGCCATCCCTAAAGATGACGCAAATACCGGTGCAATTACTGGACTAATTGAAATTACAAAAGGAAATGTGCCGAAAAACGGCAACGGTGGATAAATTAAACCGATATTTTCAAGTCGTGGCGGATTTCCCTTTAAAGCAAGAAGTGCTTTCTCAACCAGAAAAATTCCCTCGGGATGAAGATATCCGTTATTTTGAAAAATTATCCCGAGCGTTAAATAATACAAAAAAATAAACGACGCTAATGCTATGGACAAAACAATATTTCTCATCTTCTTTGAATTTTTTCTTTCTTGAAAACCTCACTTAATCCGTGTTCTGTCTTCTCCCAATAAAAAGGATTTTGAATCAACTGCAAGAGTGCTTTATATGCAGCGATTGAATGCAAGATCCAGTAAAATGGATTTAACAAAGCATAAGGCAAAAGATTATAATACTTTCGTCTGAAAACAGACATCATATTCATATAAATCACGATTGCATTTCCGAACAAAAGATTAAATGTTGAAACATACATAACCCAATCGGGAAAAAAGAGTTTGATAATTTCTGCTTTCGCAATCAACCATGTTATAAAAATAATCCAGAGAATTGGATTAGCAAGAAAAACAAATGGTGTCCCTCCAACGAAAAGTTGAAAGCCAAGAAATCCTTTTAAGCCAATTTTTTTGATCAGTTCAACTGGATGTCGCATATGCACAAGATATGTCTGCATATAACCCTTTATCCACCTTGAACGCTGTCTTATCCAGTTTTTAATTGCTTTGTTTGCTTCTTCATAAGTTGTTGAATTTAGAATAGCAACTTTATATCCCTTCGCATAAGCTCTTATCCCGAGGTCAGCATCTTCTGTGACATTGAACGGATCCCAGCCGGCAAGTTCTTCAAGCACATCTTTTTTGAAATGATTGCTCGTTCCACCTAAAGGTATCGGCATTTTCAATCTATCAAGTCCGGGCAACATATAATCAAACCAGTAAGAATATTCAAGCGTGAACATACGGGTTAACAGATTTTCTTCCCTGTTGTAATAGTTTAAAGCACACTGGACACAGATATATTCATCGGGTAATTTTTTAAAAGCTGCAACTGCTTTTTTAAGTTGATCTGCATCCGGGATGTCCTCTGCATCATAAATCGTCAGATATTTACCACGGGCGAAAAGCAATCCATAATCACACGCTTTCGGCTTCGTCTTCGGCTGTTCAGATGGAACAACAAGCGGTTCAAAAACCGCAGGAAAATCAAGATCCCTTACGGCATTTATCGTCTCTAAATCGTCTTCTTCAAGTAAAAGTTTAACATCAAGTTTTAACTTCGGATAATCCATTCGGTTTATGCTCTCAACGAGCTTTGCAATAACCCTTGGCTCTTTATACACAGGAAGAAGTATTGTGTAAATCGGAAGTTCATTTTCATCCAAAGACCTTACCTCCTCCTGCGTTATAACCTCATAAAGCTCATATCTTGCGCCAACAAGCGAAAGCGTGAACTTGAACAGAATTGAGAATAAAAATAAAAAACTAACCAGAATGTTAAGAAACACAACAGCATTGATCGGGTTGATTGAAAAATAAATCAGATAAAGAGTTATCAAAACGACAATTATCACAACCTGTTTGGTTGTAAGAGTTAAAACCGCTGACCTGTCCGGGTCTTTCCAGAGCAAGTTATAAATCGCGATCTTGCAAAAAGGTGGTCCAAGATATTTATGTAAAACCCAGACGATATCAACATCCATTGAGAAAATTATTTCAACATCGCTTTTAAAAATTTTTCTCACAATTTCAACGAACTCAACATCCGTCGGGTCAGCCATCGCAATTATAACTTTACCATTCTCTTTTCTTATCGGCACACCAAGATACTGCTCCAGAATCATAAGATTCATATAAGAGACAACTTTCGGGTCAATCATTTCTTTCTTAACATCAATCATCTTATATCCGAGTGACTCAACAACCTCACGCCATTTTTTTCTACTCACATAACCAAATGTCAAACAAATTTTCGCAAAAGACCATCCTGTTTCACTCTGGAATTTTTCAATCTCAGCAATTGCCCTCTCATCAATAACACCCAGATCAATCAAAATATCTTTGACTGAGTATTTTTTGATTTCCTCAATCATAGGAGAACAAATTTTTAAATGTCAATCCATAGTGCGATGAGAAAACCTCTCCCCGCACCGATTTTTCTCCCGTATATATCATAAAACACGCCGGATTGAAACCATGCTTTGTAAGTAAATCTATGCGCAAGTGAAACACTTAACTTCCCCTCGTTGTAATCTGTTTCAATTGATGGATTAAATCTTGTTGAGAATGTCCCCTGACCGATTGAATTAACTCCATCAATCTGGAAAATTCCCTGCCATCTCCCGCTCAAATTAACCCCGTAAAGAATTTGAAATCTTACTTGCGGTGCAACTTTTGAATAAAATCTTCTATAACCAAGTTCAAAGTTGAAATAAGAATCAATAGAAAACGGTCTTAATCCACCAGCGAAAAGAATTCTAACTTCCCCTGCATATTCTCCATATCCAATTAATGGTTCTCTTTCCATTGAATATGCTGGTACAACTGCAAGAGTTTGAAAACTCAACACAAACCTTGACTCAAAAATTTTTAATTTCAAACCGACTTCAAAATCCCCGAAATCGCTGTTTGATTTGTAACTGTAATCATCAATCCATCTATTTCTCACAAATGAAAAATTCCCAATTAAATTAAGACGATTGCTGAAGCCATACTCAAAATAAGTCCCGAAACCAAGCCCATCAAAATATCCGTTGTTTTGCAGAGGGTTAAATTTCCAGTTTGTGTCATAATAACCGCCCGCTTGATAAAAGTAAAAATACGGAACAATAAAAAGAACTCCCTTTTCTTTCGTCCAAGCTCCGGCAAAAACAGAAGAAACAGCAAGACAAAAAAGACACAAGATTTTTAAAATTTTAAATCCCACGCTCGTTTATCCGGTGCATTGTTCTTATCGCTCTTGCCAGTTCAAAATAAAACGAGTCAAGATTTTCAGCCGATAAATTTAAAAACATATTTACTTTATCGGCAAGAATCTGCGAAAGATAAATTACCAGATTCCTATATTCTTTGGGCTTACTCAAAGCAAAATAAATATCAATAATCGCTGAAACCACAACCAGACTTGTGCTATTACCTTTACTTTGTTCAATAAAATCACCATCTCTATAAACATAAAAATCACTCCACCTTCCAAAATTATTTTCAAAAAATTTCAAAATCTCTCTTGCTGGTTTTTGATTAAAATTCAAAATTGAAGTCGCAATATCAACTGATGAAATCAACGGAAACACCGAATTTGGAGAAAAATAACCATTTGACACAGGATTTATTGTCAGGATCCCAACATCGTATATTGAATGGAAAAAACCTTTCCCAACATATCCACCAATGATTGCGTTATACATTAATTTTGCCTTGTTTAACATCTCTGAATCGTTATTTTCAAGCGCAATTTCATAGAGAAAATCCGGGCGCTGGTTTATAAGGTAAGTGTTTTCGGAAAGCGTTCGTGTTTGATAATTAAAATAATTTTTGACGATAAATCCATCTGAGTTAATCATATAACCGTGTTTCAAATAAGCCCTTGCAAGTGAATAACTCACCCTTTTATATTCCTCCTTCTTCCATTTTTTATAAGCAAGATAAATGGAGTGCGCACAATGTATCGTCTCCGCAGTTCCGGAGGCATCCGGTTCAACCCCGGGTTTATATCTCCACAAAATTGAGCTGTCAATCCACGAATCACGAATTATGTAATATTTTTTCAAAATCTCATAAGCCCTGTTAAACATAATTGAATCGCCAATTTCAACCCCTGTTTGCATAATTTCAGCAAGGTCAATCGCATAACAAAAGCCATCTTTTCTAAACGGAAGCCCTGAATTTAATCTTTGTTTGATCTCATCAACCGCCTTTATTTCAAGTTGCCTCAACCTTGAATAATTAGGACGGTAAATCACAGATGAACAGGAATAAAGAAACAGAATCAAAAGAACGAGAAATTTTTTCATCTTTTTTCCATAATTTTTCTTGCCATTTTTCTACCACGCCAGAAGACATAAGCAAGCAATGCCAGAAACAACGCCCAGGCAAAAATAATTATGAAAATTTTATATTGATTGAAAATATCAAGAAATGTCCTTTCTCCTGGATATTGAACTTTTAAAAGCCCTGCTTCAATTCTGAAAAAGTAACTTTTCTCGCCATCAACTATACCAATATTTCCACTTATATCAGGAAACTTTGCTTCAAGTGATTTACTCAATTGATAAATTCTTTCATCAGCATATCTCCCAATTCCAAAAACAAGAAATACAGGATTACCTTTTTCACCATAAAAAACCTCGCCGACGCCAATTGATGTCGTATCCCAGAGAGCATATAACACACGACCCGTAGCAGAACTTAAAATTCTAAATCCCCGCTCTGGCTTTAACGGAAGATTTTTAAACTTATTAATCAACTGTTCATCCGAATCAAGAACCAAAATCAAATTGTAACTTTTCAAAATTTCATCATCAACATAAGAAGAAAAATAAACTGGCGGATAAAACTCAAATTCTTTAATCCCCAAATTAACAAAATAAACAATCTTTGCAAGCGATTTTACTTTTTGAAGCGTGACTTTACCGCCAATAACCCCGACAGTTTCACCATAACCGAACATCTCCGGAAAATGAACAAAACTTAACTCATCCGGACGATAAAAACTTGAAACATCAATATACGATCTTTCATCGTCAAGCATACAGAAAAAATTTGCCAGCAAATTCTTACACTCATCTGATGTAGGATAATAGACAAACTCAACTGTTATTGTGTTTGTCTTCAACAAAATGAATCTATCAACATCAAAACTATAGGAAACTTTTCCTTCTTCCGACAATCTTTTACTTTCAATCAAAGTACCGTTAAAATAGACATTGAAATATGTCCTCTGAACCTCGCCTCTCACAGGTGAATAAACAGCATTTATGGTTATCGTCAATTTGTTCGGTGAAAATCCAAGGTCAGAATTTTTGAAAGAATAAACATATCTCAAATTTCCAATTCCTTCAAGTCGCCCGCTTGTAAAACCAAGTTTGCGAAAAGTTATTTTATAAGGTGGAAGTGGAAGTTTATCTCTTGGTTCATACATCGCATTACGAACTAAAAGAAAACCGTTAAACGACGATTGAAGCACATCCCTGTTAAGAAATGTCTTTAAAGTTTTACTTAATCCTTCATCGCTGAACCCCGTGAGAACAAGCACATTTTGCTTGAATTTACCACTTTGCTCGGAATAAACATAAATCAAACCATCTTCACTTAAAAATTTACCGCCTATAAATTTTTTGTATTTATCCGGAATTTTATCAAATCTTGACACGATGACAAGGTTTTCAACACTATCCGAAAGCATTTCATAAGTTGAAATATCAAAATCTTTTCCGGTCAATTTCCTCAGATAAGAGTAAACCCAGACCGCACCTTCACACTCAACCGTTGACAAATTTGATGGTATAACTATAACGCCTCCATTTTGAAGAAAACTGATGAAATTGCTGATTTTTAACTTTGTGTCGGGTCTTTTCTTAAATTCAACATTAACAAAAGATGACCTTCTGATTTTAATCCACAATCCATTGGTTGCAATATCATAACATCTGTCCATCGTTATGGTTAGATTGGCTTTGATGTCAAGTTTGATAAATTCAGAAAAACTTAAATCAAAACGACGCAATGGAATTAACAACCTATTTCCTAAATCGCTCAACCTGACCGTAAAAGCTGGTTTATCCCAGATTAAAACCGTGAGATATGAATTCCTATAATTCAAAACCGGTGACGCTTCAATGTCAAGGACAATATAACTTTTTGATGAATCAATGTTTTCGCCAACTTTCAAAAATAAGGTAACAGCAGGCGTTGGTCCTGTCAGTGTAATGTCATCATATCCAAATTTTTGAAATGTTAATGTCTCCGCTATGGCAAGAACTGGAAAAGAAATGATTAAGCAAAAACTTAAAAATAAAATCAGGTTTTTCATTTTATCGCCTATTTCATTTTAAAAGAACCATTTTCTTTGCGGTTATAAAGTTCTCTACGTTCATAACACAGAAATAAACCCCGCTTGATAAATTAACCGCATTGAAATCAACAAAGTAAAAGCCGGAATTTTTATATTCATCAACAAGAGTTGCAACTTTCCTGCCAAGTATATCATAAACCTCAATTGTCACCTGCGAAGGATACGGGACTTCATAATAAATCCTCGTTGAACTGTTAAATGGATTTGGATAATTTTGATGGAGTTTGAATACAACGGGAACTTCCGAATCATTTTGATTTGAAAGAACTTTCGTATAACCACCTTGCTCTGTGCTTAAAAGCAAACCAAAATTTCCGGTTGCAAAACCTTTTAACGAATCCACGAATTCAATTGAATAAATATCGTTTGTAACCCCGATTGGTTGATAATGCCACGAATTTCCACCATCTTTGGTGTATAAAACAATTCCGTTATCGCAGGCGACGAAAATTTTCAATGTGTCAATGATCTTTATATCATTTACCCTTGCTTTCACAGGTCTTGAAATCACAAGCGTATCTTTTATGACATAAATTGAATCATCACTTGCAACAACATACAAAATTCCATTTCCATAAGATTTTATCTTCTTCAACAGCGAATCAACCTCGCTTACAAAAATCACATTTGTATCCGCAGAGCCAGCCCTCCAGAAAATCACCGAATTCCCCGCAACGCTTACAAACGCATCCTCATTTCTCATTTCCGTTTCACCTTTAATATAAGAAGTCAATTTTTGCCATGTCTTTCCGGTGTCACTTGTATAGTAAAATTCATTTTCACCTCTGATAAATCCGTATCTATTGTTATAAAAGCCAACTTGTTTAAAGTTATCTTTCGTCCCGAGGTCAATCTGTGTCCAGAGTGTATCTCCAATTTTGCCTTTATAAACAAGCCCTTGATCGCCGACGATATAAACAAACGAATCAGCAAAGGCGACATCATTTAGTTTTATCTCTTTTCCAAGCGCTTTCGTCTTGTAAATCCATATCATTCCACCATCTCTTGTGATAAAAATTGAGCTCGTCTCTCCGACAATATAACCTGTGTCCTTATTCGCAAATCTAACTTTCAAAAGTTTATCCCATGACAAGGTTTCAATTTTATTCCATCTCAATTTATAATCAATCGGGACAAACGCTGATAAAATCGTATTCTCATTCAAAACTTCATCGCTCACATTATCAACAGTTAATGTATTCGCATACGCATTGACAACTGTCTCAAGCGGTTTCCAGGAGCTACCGTCAAAATAATGCAATTTCAAGAAATGTTCATCTGAAACCCCAACCCCGAGTTCGGTTCGACTTAAAGATTCGTCCCTGTATTCTAACCTTATCTTTGCTCTAAATCTTGCGCTTGATGGATACGGGATGATTTTGAAAACTCTTTTAACATATTTATCAGGCAAAGCTTCATTAGGTAAAAATGGAGGTATGCTATCCGGATACACGATGATACTTAAACTATCAAGTCCATTAGATTCATAAAGCCAGATACTTCCGAGCAAACGACCGTTTTTATCAACGAAATGATAAACAGTGTCAAGTCGCTCTATTCTCAATGTCGCCTTATTCACTTCACCGGGCCAGTAATTTGAAAGCCACTTGTAAAGGAAAAATCTTCTTGCAGTGACATAATACTTTAATGATTCAACTTGCTCCTCAAACTCCCTATCTGTCCCCCATTTGAATTCATCACGATAAACATAATCTTTTATCAAATTTCTCAAAGAATCAATCAAAGAGACCATCTTTTCTTCGGTGAAAACATAATTCAAAACAGAATCAAGTTTCTGCTTGAATCTGTTAAGCAGGACCTGGTTTTGAAAGAACTTAATCTTTAAAGGATTATCAGGACCGTGATATGGCAACATATACCAGTATTTGAATTTATCGTTCAAAAGATTTAAAGGATATGGCAACACAGTTGAACCATCTCTTCCAAAAGAAAGATCATAGTCCCATGGAATGATCAACCATTTATCCGAAATAGAATCGTGATAAAGGTAATAATTTTTATTGTATGTATCCCCCATATGAGTTAATGTGTTAAGCAAAAACCAGTTTAAAACGGTCTCACCGATGAATCTTCGCTCAATAAAGTTGTGAAAATCCTCAGCCGGCGTTTCGTTTATCTCTCTTATAAGCTGAATTAAATCAGAATAATTGCTGTCCGCCGGAAATTTTTTATCATAAAATCTGAAATAATCACTTGAATCCGCCGGGATAAATAAGTCGCCCATATGATAATCATCAACCGCTTCATACATTGAACCACCTTTTATGAATCCGTATTTTTCCGGCGTTCGTTTGAATGTCTCATCAATTCTTTCAACAAAAAGATAAAGCCCGTAATTTTTCCCGTTGATGTAAAGATTTGCATAATATGTCTCCGGTCCGATCATCCCGAGCATTCTTGAAATTTGCCAGGCAAGTTCTTCACGGAGCATTGATTTATCCGTATACATTGCATTGAAACCCATTTCACGCCAGCCCTCAAACTCCTGACCTTTGTTGAACTTAACAGTAAACGGTTTCTTTGGATAATATCTTGAAGAGTGTCCTTTAAATCTTATTCCCCCGGCGTGTTCTGAACCATCTTCAGGGATAAATTTCATCGGCACATATGTCTTGTCCCATATATCACGGGAATAAAGAAAAAGCAAACTATCAGGATTAATTATGATTGAAAATTCCCGCACACTTTGAGAAAAGGAAGCCACACTTGAGAGGATACTTAATAACAAAATAATCAAAAGAATTTTTGCCTGTTTCATAGTGCTTCTCCCTTTTTTGCGAAACCCGAGATATTATCCTCTATAAACTTCCTGTTATGTTCAGTAAATTTTTCAGCGTTCAAATTGAATACTTAAAACATCTTGAGAGAATATAAAAATTTTGGCGTTAAAAATCAATCGGAATTTGCGCTGAAAAAGTTTTCAAAAGCAAACTACTGCACGGACTTGACTTTTTGTGTAATTTTTTTAATTTTTTAAAAAAATATCAAAGGCGAAATATGAAAGCGAAAATTTTATCCATACTTGCAATCTTTTCTTTCATTTCCTGTTTTCAAATTGTGGGACAAAAACCACAGGAAGTTGAAGATATCTACCTTCCGGATGGAGAAAATGTTCAGGTGAGCGTATGGATAGATAATCTGGAAATCCCCTGGTCGCTTATTTTTCTGCCTGATGGACGGGCGCTTGTAAGCGAGAGACCCGGAAGAATTCGTTTGATTGAAAATGGCAAACTTTCCCCCGAACCGTATATGACAATTCCGGTGAAACACATCGGCGAAGGCGGACTTATGGGACTTGCGGTTCATCCTGATTTTCCACAGAAGCCCTATATTTACGCAATGTATACATACGAAATAGATGGCAAAATTTTTAACAGAGTCATAAGAATAAAAGACAACGGGAAAAGTGGAACTTTTGATAAAGTCATAATTGACAGCATACTCGGTGCGAGATTTCACAACGGTGGAAGGATAAAGTTTGGTCCAGACAAAATGCTTTATATCACAACGGGTGAAATTTTCAAGGGCGAACTTGCACAGGATTTGAACTCGCTAAATGGCAAAATTCTACGTTTAACTCCCGACGGAGAAATTCCAAAAGATAATCCATTTCCGAATTCGCCAATTTATTCCTATGGTCACAGAAATCCACAAGGGCTTGCGTGGCACCCTGAAACAGGAGATCTTTTTGAATCAGAGCATGGACCATCGGGTGAATATGGTCGTTTCGGTCATGATGAAATAAATGTCATTGTAAAAGGCGGAAACTACGGATGGCCAAAAATAATTGGAGCAGGTAAACAGCCAGGATACATTGATCCAATTGTCGTCTGGAAAGATGCAACTCCGCCGTCAGGGATAACATTTTACAAAGGTGATCTATTTGTCGCAACTTTGAGAAGTGAAGCCTTGATAAGAATAAAGATTCAAAGATCAGACAAAAACTATAAAGTCACACGAATTGAAAGATGGTTTGCATTTGATAATAGACGGGGGAAATTTGGAAGGTTAAGAGATGTTGTCGTTGGTCCGGATGGAAATTTATATATTTTGACAAGCAATAGAGATGGACGGGGAAATCCTCAACCGGGCGATGACAAAATCTATAAAATCGTTTTCAAAAAATAAAATGGAGGTGCTACTATGATTCAAAAGCAGGTTAATTCAGTTAACGAAACTTTACCATTTGGGGAGAAGATAGTCGTTGAATCATGGAACCACAGAAACATTGACATTGAAACTTATAAGACCATGCATCGTGGGACACTTACGCCTGAATTCTGGGAAACGGTTGCTAATGAGATTGAATGGTTTAAGAAGTGGGATAAGGTTATTGATGATTCAAATCCACCGTTTTATAAATGGTTTGTTGGTGGTGAATTGAACCCATCGTATCTGTGCCTTGATCGTCATGTCAAAAGCTGGCGTAAAAATAAGGTGGCAATAATATGGGAAGGGGAGCCGGTTGATTCAAACGGAGTTCCACTTGAAGTTAGGAAATTAACATACTATGACATCTACAAAAGTGTTAATAGAATGGCTTATGCCTTGAAAAGAAATTTTGGCATCAAGAAAGGTGATAGGGTTGGAATTTATATGCCCATGATCCCACAGCTTCCAATTGCAATGCTTGCACTTGCGAGAATTGGTGCGACATTCACAGTGGTATTTTCCGGTTTCAGTGCAGATGCCCTGGCAGATAGATTAAATGACGCTGAGGCAAAACTTCTTATAACTGCAAATGGATTTTACAGAAGAGGCAATATCGTCAATTTAAAAGAGATTGCAGATGAAGCGCTTGAAAAATCACCAACTGTTAAAAATGTCATCGTTTTCAGAAGAATTAGAGATTTAAATGTTCGCATGATTGATGGGCGTGATTACTGGTGGGGTGATATAAGAGAGGGAACACCTGAAAATGTTTACATTCAACCTGAACCATTGCCATCCGAACATCCGCTTTATATTCTCTATACTTCTGGCACAACTGGAAAACCGAAAGGTATAGTCCATGACACAGGTGGCTATATGACACTACTTCACGCAACAATGAAATGGGTTTTTGATTTAAAAGACGACGATGTCTATTGGTGCACCGCCGATATTGGTTGGGTGACAGGACATTCATATATTGTTTTCGGTCCATTAATGGAAGGAGCCACACAAGTCATGTATGAAGGGGCACCCATATATCCAAACCCTGATAGATGGTGGGCTATAGCTGAAAGATATGGCGTTACGATACTTTACACCTCACCTACAGGGATAAGAACACTTATGAAATTTGGTGATCAATGGGTTAAAAGGCATGACCTTTCAACTTTGCGACTACTTCATTCGGTTGGAGAACCGATAAACCCCGAAGCCTGGCGCTGGTTTTTTGAGGTCATAGGAAATTCAAAATGCCCAGCCGGCTCAACATGGTGGATGACTGAAACAGGTGGAATTCTAATATCCCATACTCCCGGCTTACACCTTGTTCCACTCAAACCTGGGACGAACGGGCTTCCGATATTTGGAATTGATGCCGATGTTTTTAATGAAAAAGGGGAACCAGCAAAACCAGGTGAAAAAGGTTATCTTGTGATTAAAAATCCATGGCCGGGTATGCCTCTGACAATTTATGGTGATCCCCAAAGGTTAATTAACACATATTTCAAAAAATTTGAAGGAAACTTCTACGCAGGGGACTATGCTATCAAAGATAGCGATGGCTATATCTGGGTGCTTGGAAGAGCTGACGAAGTCATCAAAGTCGCAGGACATCGCCTTGGCACATATGAAATTGAATCGTCTTTGGTCTCGCACAAAGCAGTTGCTGAATCTGCTGTGATCGGTGTGCCTGATGAAGTTAAAGGTGAAGTCCCCGTGGCTTTTGTCGTCCTAAAACATGGATTTGATCCGTCAGATGAATTAAGACACGAACTTCATCAATGGATAAGACAGACCATAGGTCCTATAGCTGACCCTTCAAAAATTTTCTTCGTCTCAGCCCTACCAAAGACAAGAAGCGGAAAGATTATGAGACGACTTCTCAGAGCAGTCATAACCGGGGAATCTCTTGGTGATACAACAACACTTGAAGATCAAGCATCGGTTGAGGAAGTTAAAAACGCATACGAAAAATTAAAATCCGAAATTGGTGCTTAATTCTCAATATACAGGCACGCCAAACCTGAAGGCGTGCCTTATTTTATCCTTAAAACGAGAAATGTTATATCATCAACTTGCTCAACACCGTATGAAAATGAGAAAATCAGATCTTTAATTGAATTAACAATTTCCACAACGGAGGAACTTATTTTTGAATTCAAAACCGAAATTATTCTCTCCAACCCTATTTCTTCCCCACCCAAATTCATCGCCTCAATCACCCCATCAGTGTAAAGAAAAATTAAATCGCCACTTTCAATTTCAATTTTCCCCATCTCATACTCCTCATCCAGAATCCCGAGCACAGCCCCACCCTTTTCAAGGAATTCACATCCATTCCTTCTAAACAAAATCGGTGGATTATGTCCGGCGTTGACATATTCAAGGACAAAATTTTTCAAATCAATCTTGCATATAAAAAATGTGATAAATTGTTCCGGTGAAGTGTTAAGCAAAATAATTTTATTTAAAGATTGAACGACAAATTTAATATCATTTGAAAGCGACAAAAAACTTTTCAAAGAAGCTTGAAGATTTGACATCAAAAGAGAGGCAGAAACCCCCTTACCACAAACATCCGCAATTGCAACCACAATTTCATAATCTTTTAATGGAATCACATCATAATAATCGCCACTTACAACCCTTGATGGGATTGATAAAGCTGAAATTTCAATTTTATCATTGTTTGGCAACTCCTTCGGGAGCAAATTCTTCTGTATCTCATAAGCAAGCTTCATATCGTAGTTCAAACTTAACATCTTCAAATTTTCAATAGCATTTACAGTTGTGATAAAAATTGTGCGAATTAACTCCGCATCAGAAGTTTTAAAAATCTCACCATCCTTTCTTCTCCCCAGAATCAAAGCGAAAACCTGCCCATCGCTTATATTTTTATGAACCACAATAAGAGACAAATCTTTATATCCGAATTCCGCCGGATTCAAAATTAAATTTTCATCATCACGCAAGATCTTTTTCAAAAAATTTTTCTTAATTCCAAGTGTTTTTGGAAAAGAGAAAATTTTAATTCTACGCCCGTCAAACTTAACAACTGCAACACTTTCAACCTTAAAATGTCCCATCAATGTCAGAGCAAGCGATTCAAAAATTTCATTTTCGTCCCGCTTCAAAAATACACTTTGCATAAATTCGTTTAGCGTTTTCAAATCGTAAATGTTCTTTTTCAAGTTTAAAATTGAAGAGATATTTTTAAGCGAAAGAGCCGTAAAACCCGAAATGAAATTTATATATTCAATCTCACTGCGTGAAAATTTTTTATCCCTGCATCCAAGAAAGATTAAAGCAAGAACAGAATCATCAGACAAACCCCATCTTATCGGAATAAGATAACAGAGTTTATTTTCCCTGACAAAACTTGAAAATTTTGAGCCGAACTTTTTTAAAATTTCACCGCTTAATCCGGTTATCCCCTCCGGAATCCTCGCAGAAGGAATTTTAAATTTGCGATTTATTTTGACCCCGACTGAATAAACAACCTCAAACCAACCATCATCAAAAATTAAAGCAACACCCTTTCCAATCTTTAACTTTCCAAGAAGCGAAAGCAAAGAGATTTTAAGGATATCGTAATGACTTTGTGCATTCACCAAAGCCCTGCTGAAGTTGAAAATTGATTCAAGCGTAAAAATTGCCTCCGACTCATTCATCACTTCTCAAAAATTTTGTTAAGACAACGATATTTTTATTTCTCTTCCTTTGATATTTGACCTCGTCCATAAACTTATAAATTATGAACATCCCGAGTTTCCCACGTTTTACCTTGCCCGTCCTTTTGAATTTATCAAGTGGCGATTCAATTTTTATCTTCCCCGGTTCAAACGGCAAACCATCGTATGATATCACAACCGAAAATTTACCGTCAAACTTTCTTACCTCAACACATATCTCACCATCCGGCTTATTCTGGTAGGAATGTTTTATTGAATTTGTGCAAACTTCATCAACGGAAAGAATAATTTTTTCAACTTCAATTTCACCAAAACCGAACTTAATCGCTTCCTTTCGCACAAAATCCCTGACAAGTTTTAGATTTTTCAACTCACTTTTGATTTTGATCTTTTTATTTCTTTCTCTTGCGGACATTTTTCTTCTCCAACTCCTCAAACGATTTTATTGCGTTATCTTCATTTTTGAAAACCTTGAATATATGCTTGAAGCCAAGAAGTTCAAAAATTTCATCAATTTTTTCAGAAAGACAACAAAATCTTATATCCCCGGCGTTCTTCCTCACATCGTCAATGAAAGCCATAAAGACACCGAAACCAGCACTGCTTATGTAAGTCAAATTTTTCATATTGACTACAATTTTATAACTTCCCGATTGAACAAGTTCCCTCATCTTTTCTTCAAACTGCAAAGATGTGTAAGCATCAAGATAACCTTTTAGTTTTAAAACCTTAACAGAGTTTTTCTCCTCAACTTTAACTTCAAAATTTTTATCGCTCCGCTCTTTTCCCATTTTATTTCTCCTTTATTTTTTCCATTTCACCGCAAGAATTGTTATATCGTCAATTTGCTTAATCCCCTTTTGATAAATTTCAACCTCATTGAAAATTTCTCTCACGATTTCTTCCGAACTTTTATCATGAATTCTCTCAATTAACTTACCGAAACGCTCATAACCAAATTCTTCATTGAACTCGTTCATCGCTTCAATCACTCCGTCACTGTAAAGTATGAGCAAATCATTTCTGCAAAGTTTCAACTTAACCGGTTTGATAAATTTCTTAAAAAATTCGGACTTCACTAAACCAACGCCAAGACCTGATGACTTTAAAAACTTTACTTCTCCATTTCTCACAAATACAGGTGGCAAATGTCCAGCCCTTGCAAGTTCAACGGTGTTTTTTTCAAAGTCAAAATAAGCATAAACAAGTGTTATAAAAAATTTTTTATCAATGTGTCCGAAGATCGTATCATTTGCTTTTGTGAGAAATTCAACAGGTTCTGGATAAATTTTCGCAAGCGATTGGAAAATTCCCTTCATCTCCGCCATATAAAACGCAGCCGATAT
>CAZQJI010000006.1:0-14212 GCA_964593475.1 uncultured Bacteroidota bacterium
AGAGTTGTTGATATGCTTGCTGGAGAACAACTCCCGAGGATTTGCTAATTTATTTAATCACAACCATCTTCTTCAAATCAGAAAAATTACCCGCTTGAATTTTGTAAATGTAAACACCGCTTGGCAATCCATTCGCTTTAAATTTTATCGTGTGTATCCCGGGTTCGTAAGTTCCGTCAACTGCGACAGCAACTTTTTTACCTGATAAATCAAAAACTTCAATTTTAACATTTGTTCTAAAAGGCAGTGAAAAAGTTATGTTGGTCTCCGGATTGAATGGATTAGGATAATTTTGTGAGAGTTCAAATTTAATCGGTTTCTCATTGTTAATTTCAACTTCTGTGATCGGTGAAATTGTTCTTCCGTAGACATCACCATTTGTAAGATAAAGTATACTGTCCGGGGTAAAGGCAAGTTCAACTTTTGTCGTGAAAACTATATACTTTCCATCTCCATGAACAATGAAACTGCCCATTGGAATTTTTCCCGCAGTTGGTTCAAATATGACGAATTCATCGCTTTTTGGATTTAAAGATAAATCAAAGAAACGACCAATCACATTTGGATTAGACCCAAGGTTTGTTGAGGCAAAAAGAATTTCGCCGTTATTTACAAGGGCATAAGGAACAAGCCAGGCATTTGATGTTATCAAGGGTCTTGAATTTTGAACCGTTCCATCGGTATTTATAAATTTTGCGTAAACTTTCCATCCTGTTGAATCTTCATCCGGAAAGAAACAGATAAATTTCGCCCCGTCATAAACCACAAACAGCGGATTATCGCTTGGTTCAGGACTTCCATCAATCATGAAACTTGAACCAATGGGCGTTCCATTTTCACTTAACATTTGACCCCAGATTTCATTATCATAATCACCGGTTTCACGAGGGAAACAGACAAGATATTTTGAACCACCATAAGCAACGGAAAATTCATGTCTTGATTGAATGTTTGAGATTTGAAACGAATTTTCCATAAAGCCATCGGGACGAATGAAAACGCCTGTTAAATAATAACTGTTTGCGACTTTAATTGTGGATACGAGGAAGTATTTGTTGATGTTTGAATTGAAGTGAAGCGTTGAAATTCCACCAAGATAACACGGATAAGTTGAATCAGAATATAAATTGCTCAATTCAAATGTTTGAGCGTTGATGAAACGATATTTAATGCCACCGTTTTCTCCATCTGTCCATACAACGAGGAAACGATTCCCATCAAAAGCGCACTGTGGAATTCCGTTTTCAAAATTTGTTGTGGGTATTTTTGTTTTTCCCAAAACAATCGGGTTGCCGATCAATGAGTTATCAATTTTTGAATGAAATTGTGCTATTATTTCGGCTTCACCAGTTGGTAGCTCCTTGCGAAGGACAACGAGATATTTTTGTGAATCATACGCTCCCGAAAAAGCGAATGTTGAATCAGTTTTTGTTTCAATGAGGAATTCATTGCCAAGGATTGGAATTTGTGAAAGTGCAAGATTAAAGATAATTGTTAGTGTTGATAAGGTGAGTAAGATTTTTCGGTTCATTTTTGTTCCTCCTGAAAAAGTTTAAAGTTTAATTTGTTGAGCTTTAATTCGGGTCAAGCAGAAAAAACTCTACCAGACCACGGAATTTAGCTCACAAACAAGGTAAGGATTAAAAAATTAAAAAGCAAAAAGGTGGGGATAAAAACAAAAAAGGGGTGCATTCAAGCACCCCTTAAAAATTATGATTTTGCGGGCTTTCTTACTTCAGATATTCTCCTTATCATTGAAATTATAAATCCAGCAAGGACGATAAGGACCCCGAACCAGACGAGATTTATAAACGGCTTAACACTTGCCTCAATTACGAGAATTTCAACCGGCTCATTTGCACCTGATGAGTCAATTCCACCATCTCCAAATGAAATTGCAATTTGACCGCCTTCAACATTTAAGTTAACAAATGTCAATTGTTTATCGCCGACTTTTACTGGCTCAGGCATCGGGTTATTGTTACGATAATGAATCTTGGGAATTATCTGTTGTGTTTTGCCTTTGTATTTGACTTCAATTACAGCTCCAATTGCAAAATCACTACCGCTCATCATTTTTGCCATATCATCCGGGGTCATATCAAATCGTATAAATTTAAGCGTATAATCGCCAACTGTTTTTTCCTTCCCTTTGTCAAGTATGATTAATTCACCCGTTGCATGTGGATTAAAACCGCCACTTTTTTCTAAGCTCATCGGGGAAAGATATAAATCGTTCATCAGCATATTTTTTATAAGAAATGCAGGAAGCTTGGGGTTGCTGAATATATCGTAATTTAGCAAGCTGAAAATATAAGGATGTCTCATCACGCCTTGATTGTATTCACTGAAATACATTTGCAATGGAGCAATGAATGAGTCCTCACCTTTTTCAACTCTGATATTGTATGCGACTTTCTCTTTATCAATTTTTTGATTGCCAACATAGGTGAGTTTATATCCGTAAACATTCACAGGTTGATCTTTTGGAAGAGAAACAACCTGCGTTTTATCATATTTTGTTGACGCTATAACACCAAGCAAAAATAATGCAACACCAACATGTGTTAGTGAAGCACCTATGAATTTCGGATTACCACGAGCGATTTTATATGCAATTCTTAAGTTGACAAAAAATGCAAAAGATGTTGTAAGGACAAATAACGCCATTAAAATTTCTCTCACTCCGACGATTATCAAAATTGATGTGAAAATCGTTGATGCTGCTGTTGGGAACATAAGAGTTTTCATCAACGCCTCTGGCTTTGTCTTTCTCCACCACATAACCTGGGCAAGACCGATGAGCAATGCCATTATTATCCCAAGCGGAAGCGTTGTCTTATTGTAATATGATGTGTCAACAGCGCTTGCTTTACCCTGAAAAATTTTTGTTATAATTGGAGATGATGTCCCGGCAATTACAAATCCTGCAATTATCACAAGTATAACAGAGGCAAGAAAGAGATTGTATTCACGGGATAGAAGATCGGATTCAACTTTAACTCTTGGAATTTCTTTTCTGCGTGCAAATAAAAGCCCAAATCCAATGGCTGTGAAAACGATCATCAACGAAATTAAAAGCGAATACACCCACATTCCGGGATCAACGAATGAATGAACTGATGTATCTCCTAAAACCCCGCTTCTTGTTAAAAATGTGCTGTATAGGACGAGGATAAAAGCAAGTATTGACATACCCAGGTTCCATCTTACAAAAGCACCGGTTCTTTTTTGAACGAGCATTGTATGAATTGTTCCAACCGCTATAAGCCAGGGAACAAGTGAAGAATTTTCCACAGGGTCCCATCCCCAGAATCCACCCCATCCAAGTGTTTCATAAGCCCAGAATCCACCAATTGCAAGTCCAGCTCCAAGCGTTAAGCTGGCGAAAATTACCCATGGCATTGCAGGTTTGACCCAGGTAAGATATTCTCTCCTCAAAAGCGCAGTTATGGCATGTGCATAAGGTATAGCCATTGAAGCAAAACCAATGAAAATAATCGGTGGATGGATCACCATCCAGAAATTTTGAAGCAGTGGATTTAAACCTCGTCCATCAGGTGGGACAAAACCCTCGTGAACCTGACCCGGCCATGTTTCCCAGACATATTCAAACGGACTTTTAACGATCAAAATTAACAGAAGAAAAACCTTGACAAGCGAATAAACGCTCATAACCTCTGGCTCATATCCATTTCTTCGCGCATAACTCATCAGGAATAATCCAAGTATAGCGGTGTAAAATGTCCATAGCATAAAACTGCCTTCTTGCCCGGCGTAAAATGTTGAGATAAGAAGTGGTGTTGAAAGATCCCTGGAGCTATAGCTCCAAACATATGTGTATTGAAATTGATGGGTTAAAATCAAATGAAGAAGAAAAGCAGAGGCAAGCACAACACTTGCAGATGAAATGTAATAACTTATCCTTGCTCTATTTATCAGGTTTTTTCTCCCTCTAAATCCAAGGTAATAACTAATCGTTGCAAACAACGCTGTTGCAAAAGCGATGTATATTAAAATTCTTCCAAGCATTTTTCATCTCCAGAGTTTAGTTTTGATATTGCTTCAATGCGTCTGCTGATTGATACTTTGACGGGCACTTCGTTAAAATTTCCTGCGACTCAAAAATTCCATTGACATAATGTCCCTTTACAACGACATGTGAAGCGATTTCAAAGTTATTTGGCTTTGCCCCACGATGTATCACTTTAACGATATCCCCATTGTCATCTTTGAGATAAAAGACAAATTGGTTCGTTCTTGCATCATAATAACTTTCTCTTTCTCTGACCCATTCCCCAACTATTTGAACCTTCTTTGCTGTTTTTTTCGCTTCCTCTATGGTTACATACTTAACATTGCTTTCCATAAAAGAGTATGCTCCAAAAATTATAAATCCTGCTATTAAAATTGAACCGACGACAATTTTAAGTTTCATCTTTCATCTCCTCCTTTGTTTTCCAACTTTGATAATTCGTTTTCAATTTTTTTCAATTTTGAATCAACTCTCAAAAGATATCCGAAAACGGAAAACCACACGATTAAGGCGATTATCAAAACAAGATAAATTGAGTTTTTTTCAAGAAATTCATACACGCTCAATTTTGAACCTCCTGATAAATTTTGTTTTCAATTTTTAGCTTCAAAATCTCCGACTTTGAGCGGAGATTGAAAATCCAGAAATATACAAGCGTAAATCCAAGTAAAGAAGCAAAGAATAGAATTCGCATATTTGGATCCATTTTGAATGTTACAACTGGACCAGCACCTTCGGGATCACCTTTTGAGCCGGGGTGAAGCCCGGGCATTATCCTTGGCATTATAAATATAAAAAACGGAACTGTAACAAATGCAATTATTGAGTAAACAGCTGAAAGGGTCGCTTTCCTTTCCTCAACTTCAATTGCTGATCTTAAAACAAAATATGCAGCATAAATTAAGAGTAGAACAAAAATTGATGTCTCTCTTGGATCCCAGTTCCAGAAAGAACCCCAGTTGAACTTCGCCCATATTGAGCCGGTGATGGTTGTTATAAAGCAGAAAAGAAATCCGATTTCTGCTGATGAGACCGATTTTATATCATTGTAGATATTTTTTGAGCGAAGGTATTTTATTCCATATAACATTGAGATAAAGAAAGCAATCACGCTTAACCACGCAGATGGAACATGAAGAAAAATTATCCTTGCCCTTTCACCAAGCCCGGGTATGAAACCAATTGGAATGATAAATGCAAGCACAGTTATAATTGCCATATACAGACCAAGCAAGATTTTCCAGAGCATGCGAAATTTGCATTTTTGTTTTACAAAATTTAAAAACAATTCTCGTGCCAGCCAAACTTGACGAAATTTTATTTATTTTATCCACAAAATCCGACTTCTTTTGTCCAAATTTTCAACATTCTCTATTTATCAAAAACAAATGCGACACAAAATTATTCCTTCCAGATGTAATCAAATAAAAGATAAGACGCAGTGATGACCACGGCAGAATACGAAAACAAAATCCTTAAATGTCCTATTGTTTCAGAAAGAGTTGCTCCTTCAATTGAAAGTTGTGTCATATTTATAGTTGTCATCAAAAGTGGAAGAAGCACCGGGAAAGAAAGCACAGGGTAGAGCGTTCCCCGGGTGTTTGCCTTTGCGATTATAGCTGCTATAATCGTTGAAGCTGACGCAAGACCGATTCCACCTAAAATTAATCCAGCAAAAAATACATCAAAACTTTTAACTTTGAAATTTTCCATCGTTAAAAGATAGGCGATGACTATGAAAAAATTAAGCCCGATTATCAGAGTAAAGTTGAAAAGCAATTTCCCGAAATATACGACACCTGGTCTTGTCGCAAGTTGAAGGAATACGACAGTCCCTCTGTCTTCTTCGCTTACAAATGTTCTTGAAAGTCCAGACATTGCCGAGAAAAATATAACAACCCACATAAGACCGGAAAGAAGTGTTCCGCTTACAATTTCACCAGCGGTTGAGAATAAAATCATTGAGATCGTGACAACAACAAACATAAAAAGTGCGTTTAAAGCGTATCTTGTCCTCAGTTCAGATTTCAAATCTTTCAAAAAAATTGCCCAGATGCTACTTAACAATTTGCTCCCTTGATTTTAGTTTTAGTTCATCAAGATTTATAACTTCCTCACACATTTGAAGTTCTTCCGCTTCATTTGTAGCTACTATGAGAATTCCCTTTTTCTTCTGTTCCTGTGCGATTGCCCAGACCATTTCAACACCTTCAGCATCAAGGTTGGATGTCGGTTCATCAAGTATGAGGACTACAGGTTCGTGCAGGAGAGCGCATGCATATTTTAATCTCTGTTTCATTCCAGATGAATAACCACGGACGAGGTCATCACGGCGTGCATAGAGATTAACTCGTTTCAGGACATCTTCAATTTTGCTTTTGTAGTTTTTTAAACCACGGATTCGGGCGAGAATTTCAAGGTTTTCATATCCTGTGAATTCATCATATAACTGAAGATACGGTGCGACAAAGCCGATATATTTGAACCAGTCAAGTTTGTCAATTTTTTTCCCATCAATTTGATATATAACTTCGCCAGCGGATGGACTCAGGAGTCCAGCTATAATTTTTGCAAGTGTTGATTTCCCCGAGCCATTTTTTCCAGCAATTGCAAGTGATGAACCTATAGTTAATTCAAAATTTACAGAGTCAAAAACGAGAAGACGTCCGAAATTTTTGCGAACATTTTTAAGCGTTATTTTAAAGTCCATAAACAAATTATTCACTTTCTGATTAAAACAAACTTGCCGAGTTTCTCTTTTCCACCTGCGGAAATAAGATATATATAAACACCACTTTTTGCGATTTCACCTGCAGTGGTTTTCCCATTCCAGCTTATGAAATAATTTCCGAAACTGAATTCAGGTTTAAGCTTCGCTGAATAAACAAGGTCAAGTCCAGCAGTGAAAATTTTTAATTCAACTTCTTCAAATCCAGATTCAACAGGTATCAGAAGTTTCTCAACGCCATCGGCATAAAAAGGATTCGGGAAAACATTGCTGTTTTTAACAAATGCAATTTGCGAGTTTAAGATATTCAAATTCCCCCAATTATCAAAATCTGTAACTTTTAATTTTGACTTTAACCCGTTCCCGAGCGAAGTATAATCCGAATAACCAGCCGTGGTTATATGATATTCAAAGTTGAATTCGTCTTCAGAATGATTGAACGCATAAGGAAGATTTACATTTGAAATTATTGTGACAATTGTATCATTGTGCCAGATGAACATATAATACTGCGTTGAAAGTGGACCCGTAGAATTATTGACAAGTGCCTCGTTCGCTGTGATAACTATCGGTTGTGTTTCAAATCTTACTTCTGGATAATTCATCGCTTCTTTGTAATAACCCTGTTTTGCTCTTCTACCAGTGTAAAAATTCCAGAGTGAGAACTCAACAAATTCATATTTCAAACTGCTGTTGAATTTATTCAGGGCAAGTTCAAGTGAAGGCAACGGCGGATGATTTTTTGCAAATTCCCATGCATTTAGAATTAATTTATGTGTGAATCTTTCCTGCAAAAAAATTCCAAAAACAACAAGGTCATATCCATCGTGCTGATAAATCGGTGTTCCCGTGTATCTGAAAAATCTCGGGATGTAAGCGTAGTAATCGTTCACATCGTCAAAGACGGCTTCTTCAAGCCAGGTTGATGTCATCTCATAAAACCACAAGTCATTTTCCCATAATCCGTAAGATAAAAGTTGAATTGCGTGACCGAACTCGTGAGCAAGTGTAACTTTTAATGCATTGATCCCCCGGGTGTAGTAATAACTTTCGGAGTAAGAATTATCAATTCGCATATAACTTAAAAATCTCTGTGCGTTGCCCGTGCGTGGTAGTGGACTTGAAGGGTCAAAAACTGTCTCACCATATAAACCTTCGCTTAAATTCTGAATGTAGATGTCATATTCACTTCCACCTCCAAGCGTGTCATCGTTAAAGTTGAATTCAAAACCAAGGTGATTTACTTCAACATTGTAAACGGAATCAATATATTTTGCAACTGAATCAACATACATTTTCCACGAGTTTGGAATTTTGTTCCCGGATTCATCAATTAAAAACGGCGCATTTACGCCGGTTGTGTCAAAGTGAATTCTGAATTTTCCGCTTGGAGTTATGATGCTTGTTTGTAGTTTCGGTCTTTCAAGCGATTTTTGAATGTTTGTTTTTTGAATTAAATCAAACTTATCCCAGTTTCGCATAGCTTCAACATATAAACCAAATCCACATTTGCCGGAATCAAAAGGTTTGAAATCAAAAGGTTTATTAACATTTATTCCCGCTCTATCACAAATTGTAAGATAAATCTGTTCAATTTTTCTGTCCTGTGATAAAACGGAAGCGTGAAATAAAATCAAAACAAGAAGTATCCTCATTTGAGAAAGCCATCTTTGTTTATCAGGATGTTGCAAGTTCCGTTAGTTTCGTTTAAAAAGAGCAAATCAGGGAAACCATCGCGGTTAATGTCAGCGACTCCAATGCTGTTAATTTTATCCTTTGAGGTTCCAATCTTTAATTTCTTAAACTCACCATCTTCATTTACATAAAGATAAAATCCATTTCTCAATTTGTCAAAGAGGACAAAATCTTTTTTGAAATCACCCGTGAAATCAGCTACCTTCAAAAGTTTTTGCCCGCCAAGGTGGATGTGTATATCAACCCTTTTTCTGACTCTGAATTTTCCAGAGCCATCATTTATTAAAAGAGTAATTTCGCCATCGGAAATTTTTGAAGTTGAGTAATCGTAATAAGCAAGTATATCTGTGAATCCATCGTTATTAAAATCGCCAGCGAATAGAAACGCATTTCTTATCAAACTGTTTAAATTCACCGAATAATTTTTAAGATACTCACCTTCTTTCGCCCTTAAAAAAATGTTCAATCTTACATTTTTTCCATCCGAATTAACCACCGCGACATCAAAATATCCGTCGTTGTTGAAATCCGAGATAAGAGATGCGATGACTTTCGTGCTGTCAATTTCTTTGATCGTAAATTCATCAAAAGTTGTTTCGCCATTGGGTTTAAGTATGATTAGATTTGAATCCGAGATCGTAAGAAAAAATATAACCGAATTATCGCCTGACAATCCAATGAAGATGGGTTTGGGTTTATCAAATTTGTATCGGAAAATTTCTCTTATATTTTTACTACCTCTGGAGAGAAAGAGCGATATATCACTGGTTTCATAATTTGAGCATAAGAAATAGTTGAGATCAGAAGCAGATAGAAATTTTATATCTGTGAATGGTTTTCCAGTTTTAATTGAAGACGATGTGAAAGAATTATTTTGTGGGTAGATTAAGAGTAATTCTGAACTTTTGCCGACAAATACTAAATCAACAAAATTATCTCTATTAAAATCTCCAGTTGCAAAATCCGATAAATTTGAGCCAACAGCAATTGTTGAGTTATCTGAAATCTCAATTTGATCAGTTGAATAAAAGATTCTCAATTTATTATTGAGCGTGTCAAGGACGATAATTTCATCTCTGCCATTTCCATCAAGGTCAAAGAAATTGATTTGATTGAATCCACTGGATGAAAATTCGTATTGTTCAAAGTTTGTTTTTTGATTTATAAACAGAAAAAACTTTTCGCCATTCCCGGCGATCACATCTTTTAGCCCATCTCCATTTACATCACCCGTGCAGACAAGAGTTGGTTTGGGAATTTTAAATTTAAATCCTTGGGTTATGCCCGCTTCTGTTGTGTAATAAAATTGAACTTCATCAAGATAATAGAAAACTATGACATAGTCAAAGAAACCATCACCATTAAAATCTGAGATAGCAAAATCAGTTGGTTCTTCCGGAAGTTTATATGTGTATGTGCGACCGAATTTACCATCGCCTCTTCCATAGGAAATTAGAAGCAGATTGTTCAGCCAGTCAATTCCGACGACATCCGGGACATCATCATAGTTCAGGTCAATTATTTGAATTTTTTTTAGGGGTATTTTGGGGAATAAGTTAGTTGGGTTTGAAAATTTAAGGGAATCCGTTTGATAATTTATCGTTATGCCAAGCATTATCTTGCCCGTTGTTATTATGTCGTTTAAACCGTTTAAGTCAACATCTGCGCAAATCAACATTTCAGGATAAATTCCCGTTTCAATTGTTCTAAATTTTTTGAAGCCGAGCGTATCTGTTTTAAATATCTCAACTGTTGAGTTTGATTTATAAACTGAAATTATTTCAGGTTCGCTATTTCTTTCAAGGTCGCAGATTTGTAAATCCGCTGGTGTTTCTCTGACCGGGATTGTGAAGTAAAAATTGAAATTTAAATTTTCCTCGTTTTTGAGGCAGGTAATTGCTCTTTTTGATGCAATGACGATATCACAAAGTCCATCGTTATTGAAATCACCAAGTGCAAATTTTGAAGCACCTGTTGGGAGAGGAAACTCTTTTACGAGAAAAAGTGGAAATTTGTTTTGTGCTGTCAAAATTTCAAGATAAAATGCAAAGACAAAAAAGAATAATTT
Organism: uncultured Bacteroidota bacterium; assembly: GCA_964593475.1. Lineage (GTDB taxonomy): Bacteria > Bacteroidota > Ignavibacteria > Kryptoniales > Kryptoniaceae > Kryptonium. The sequence continues at coordinate 10,528 of CAZQJI010000006.1, forward strand.
ATGAATTGCTAACTCTCTGTTTTCTGACATTTGCGATTTCTTCCTTATGCTTCAATCTTTGTTGTCGTCTTAAAAGCGCTTCTTCGTATCTTCTTTTTTCATCATCTGTTTCGGGAACAATTGGTGGCACAGGAACAGGTTTGCCATTTTCATCTATCGCAACAAATGTTAAATAAGCAGAATTTGCGTGCCTGATTTCACCTGTCAAAGGATTCATCGCAAAAACTTTAACTCCAACTTCCATTGAAGTTCTGAATACACGATTCACTGATGCTTTTAAAATCACGACTTCGCCAATTTTTATGGGACATAAGAAATTTAGTTCATCAACGCTTGCGGTGACAACAACTTTCCCGGAGTGTTTCATTGCGGACATAGCAGCGCATATATCAATCCAGTGCATCAATCTTCCACCAAGTAAAAATCCAAATGGATTTGCATCACTTGGGAGAATTAACTCTGTCATTTCAACCTGTGAGTCCTTTACATATTTTACAGTGTTCATTTTATCGTCCCGTTCGCATTTCTCTTCCGACATGTGAGAGTGCTTCTTCTTTTATTTTTCTTATTTTTTCAGCAAGTCCACTTGATGGGAATTTTCTTTCAAATTCTTCTGCTATCCTTATCGCTTCTTTATAATCTTCTCGTTTCAAAAGACATTCAATTTTCCCTGCATAGGCAAGCTCAAGGTAATCTGAATCCGGATATCGTTCAATTATTGAATCAAAATAAATCATAGCTGCTTTGTAAAACTCGCGTCGCATGTAAAACAATCCCGTCTCATAATCTCTCTTTGCAAGTTTGTTGATCAATTCGTGAATTTTTTTCTCGGCATCCGGGACAAGCTCGCTCGTGGGGTGATATTCAATGAAACCTTGAAGCGCATCTATGGCTTTGTATGTGTAAGTTTGATCAAGCTGTGATTTTGGAGAAAGATTGTAATAGCAAAGTCCAAGCTTATATCTTGACATCGGGACGAATTCACTTGATGGATAATTGCGTATTAAATTTTCATATTCTGATGAAGCGAGCAGATATTCACCACGGTTGTAGTAACATTCAGCAAGGTAAAATTGCGCATCATCTGCAACTGCGCTTCCTGGATATTGAAGTAAAATGAATTTGAAATCTTCAATCGCATCAAGATATTTTTTTCTGTCAAATTTATCTTTTCCAATTTCAAACCTATCCTCAGCAGATAAATTTGTCACTTCTTTTGAAGATGAACAACCCGCAAGAAAAAGAAACAAGGGAAGAAGTGCAATTAGCAAGATTTTGGATTTAAATTTCATCTCATTTTGAAATTTATTTTCTAACGACAAACAAAAGATAAATTGCTATTCCAATTGAAGCAGCGACCAAAAAAGATTCAGCAATTTTTTTGAAAGCGGACCTTCGTGCGATGATCTCTCCCTTTGTGAAGTCAATTTCTTTATCCTCAATTTTTGTGATCGCATCTGAATTAATGGAGTCATGAAATTCTCGTTTTAAATCACCGCTGAATTTCACCCTTCCATCCTCAATTAATGAATAATAAAGATTAACCTCAATGATTCTTTTAAATTTTGAGGTGCTCAGAAATCCGCTTCTTTCTTCAATATATGAAATCTTACTTTTAAAAGCATCAAATCTTAACAGAGTTATTGTTTCTTCATCACTATTTAGATAAACGTAAAATTTTTTAGACAGAGTGTTTAGGATTCGGTTTTCAATAAGCTTGTTTTGTAGATTTGATTGAACTTTTATTTTTTCTGTTTTTATCTCCTGCGAAATTTCGGAGATAATTGAATCAATCAAGTTGTCAATGACCTCAAAATTCGTCGCTGTTTGTGAAATCAGGAAGTTTAAAGGGATAAAGGTTATAAAAATTAATTTTAAAAATAGATCAGCCATAAATTCCGCGCAATTTCAAAGTTTTGGCGACTTTATCAACAGCAATTATGTAAGCAGCAAGTCGCATTGATACATTATATTTCTTTGCAGCGTTATAAACATTTTCAAAGGCGGATAGCATCATTCTTTCAAGTCGCTCATTAACCATTTCATTTGTCCAGTAGAATCCCATCCTATCCTGAACCCATTCAAAATATGATACGGTCACGCCACCTGCGTTTGCGACGATATCAGGGACAACAAGGATACCTTTTTCTTCAAGTATCGGATCGGCGCTTGCTGTTGTTGGACCATTTGCTCCCTCAACTATAAGTTTTGCCTTTATCCTTGGAGCATTGTGCTTGGTGATTTGGTCTTCTCTTGCAGCTGGAATTAAAACATCGCATTCAAGTTCAAGAAGTTCCTCATTGGTTATTTTCTCTCCGCCATCAAAACCTTCAAGTGTTCTTTCGGGGTTGTTTTGAACATACTTAATTGCTTTTTCTATATCAATTCCCTTCTTGTTATAATATCCACCGGTTATATCGCTTATAGCGATAATCTTTAAGCCATGTTCCGCAAGCAATTTAGCTGAGACAGAGCCCACATTTCCAAAACCTTGAACAACCGCGGTTGATTTTTTCGGTCTTAAACCTATTTTCTCCATCGCAGCAAGCGTTACGATCATAACGCCACGCCCGGTTGCTTCCCGCCTTCCGGGTGAACCACCAAGGATAAGAGGTTTCCCGGTGACAACGGCTCGTTCGGTTCTTCTAACATGCATGCTATATGTGTCCATTATCCAGGCCATTATTTGTTCATCGGTATTTAAATCGGGCGCTGGAATATCTTTGTCCGGTCCGATTATGTCAAGAAGATTTGCCGTGTATCTTCTTGTTATTTTTTCAAGTTCAATACGTGTTAATTTCTTGGGATCACATTTAACAGCGCCTTTTGCTCCGCCAAATGGTATATCCATAACCGCACACTTCCAGGTCATCCACGCTGCAAGTGCTTTTACTTCATCAAGCGTCACATCTGGAGCGTATCTAATTCCACCTTTTGCTGGTCCAAGTGCGTAATTGTGAATAACGCGATAACCTTCAAAAACTTTAATGTTTCCATCATCCATTTGAATTGGAATTGAAACGATAACTTGCATAGCAGGGGTTTTAAGAAATTCGTAAACGCCAGGTTCAAGTTGAAGTATCTCAGCTGCTTTGTCAAATCTTTTCATCATTGATTCAAACGGATTTTCCTTGTCCGGAATTGGTGCTGGCTCTTTATATGTCATTTTGATTTTAATTTATTTTGTTTTTTAATCAAGTTCGTATGACCAGAAATATTTTATGCCTTTGTTCTGAAGATACTCCTCAACTTTCGGATGAAAATCAGAGGCGACGAAAACAAGAAATGTCGTCGGATTTCCTTCTTTCTTTTGTATTTCTTTTGCGATTTTTAAAAATTTGTCAACCTCTTTTTTTGAAGCTCTCATCTTAACTTCACCGAGAATTAAAATTTTCTCCCCGTTTTTTCTTCCCCAGCCGAATATATTAATTTGATTGTAATCGTCCCCGATCCAGTAATATCTGCGTATGAGTTTATCTCTGACTTCAATTCCTTCTTTTTTCAAAAGTTCGGGCAAAACACGAAGCGCTTTATCCTCAACGGCAAACCCGATTGAATGGAAAACCCAGTCCATTCGCTCTTCAACTGTCTTCATCCTTCCGAGCAAAGTTGCGAGAACCTCCTCAACCCTTTTCTGTGCCTTTGCAAGTTCTTTCAATTGCTCCTCTGTTTTTATCTGTGCCTC
>CAZQJI010000006.1:14312-15373 GCA_964593475.1 uncultured Bacteroidota bacterium
TCCTCTGTCCTTCTTTGTGCCTCGGCAAGTTCCTTTATCACATTTTTAACCTCGCTTAAATCCATTGCTTTAATAACTTGCTCGTAAACAAGCGCTACAAGCTCAAGCAAAACATTTGTCTGCTTTTCATCAAAAGCTTGCGATAATTTATTTTTTAACTCCGAGATCATTTACTACTTGAAATTTTTAATAGTAAACGCCCATCTCCCGTGCCAACTTTTCAAGTCGTGCAATTCTTTCTTTTATAGGTGGATGGGTTGAGAAAAGTTTCATAATTCCATCTCCACGAAGAGGATTCACAATGAACATGTGTGCTGTTTCAGGTCTTGCTTCCATTGGTATGGATTCAACTCCGCGTTCAAGTTTTCTCAAAGCATTTGCAAGTGCAAGTGGCTTGCCTGATATTTTTGCTCCACCTTCATCAGCTGCAAATTCCCTTGCTCTTGAAATGGCAAGTTGAATTAAAACAGCTGCAATCGGTGCGACGATAATTAAAACAAGTTCTGCTATCCAGTTTGTGTTATTTTCTCTATCCCTTCCTCCGAAGAAGAAAAGCGACCACTGCGCCATGCGGGCAAGAAATGTTATCGCTCCAACCATCGTTGCGACTATAGTTGCAGTTAAAATATCTCTGTGTTTAACATGGGCAAGTTCATGCCCTAAGACGCCTTCAAGTTCGTCTTCATCAAGAAGACGCAAAATTCCTTCGGTAACTGCCACAGCTGCATTTTGTGGATTTCGCCCGGTTGCAAATGCATTCGGAGTTAAACTTGGTATTACATATACCTTTGGCATTGGAAGACCAGCACGTGTTGCAAGGCGTCTGACCATTGCATGCAATTTCGGCGCTTCAGCTTCGGTTACCTGTCTTGCACCATACATTGCAAGCACAATTTTATCGGAGAACCAGTATGCGAAAAAGTTCATCAAAAGCGAAAACACAAACGCTATGACAAGTCCTGATCTTCCGCCGATTGCGCTTCCAACCGCAAGTAGAAGAACCATCATTAACGTCATTAAAAAAACAGTTTTCAATGTGTTGCTCATAGTCTATCACCCCT
>CAZQJI010000006.1:15473-45253 GCA_964593475.1 uncultured Bacteroidota bacterium
TTGGTTCAACATCATCCGTCGGGGTTATTTCTGCATAGTTTGGGTAGAGGACAACCTTTTTTGTTTTTTCAAGATTTTTTAAAAATTCACCGTCGCCGTTAAATTCTATGTGTATTGTGTTTCCGCTAAATTTTCTTTTGATCTCAGGAAGCGGGCCAGAGAGAACCTGTTTTCCTTTGTTGATGAGGTAAATCTCATCGCAAAGTTTTTCAACTTGATCCATTTGATGTGTTGAGAAAATTATCGCTTTGTTTTGTTCTTTCAGTTCAAGGAGTATTTCTTTTAATAATTCTTGATTCACCGGGTCAAGTCCTGCAAACGGCTCATCAAGTATGATCAGTTCGGGATTGTGGAGAATTGAGATTATTATCTGAACTTTTTGCTGGTTTCCTTTTGAAAGTTCTTCAATTTTGCTGTTTGCTCTGTTTTTAAGTTCAAATCTTTTAAGCCAGTAAATGGCTTGTTCAGTTGCGATTTCCTTTTTCATTCCTTTTAACTCTGCAAAATAAAGTATCGTCTCCAGAACTTTTGTTTTTCTGTAAAGTCCCCGTTCTTCGGGCAAATAACCGATTTTTCTTTTTATTTCATCATTGATTTCTTGTCCATCAAATTTAATTGTTCCTGAATCCGGTTTTATTATATCAAGTATCATCCTAATTGTTGTGGTTTTACCCGCACCATTTGGACCGAGAAGTCCAAAAATTTCTCCACGCTTTACTTCAAACGAGACACCATCAACTGCTACGACATCTGAAAATTTCTTTTTTAAGTTTTGAACTTGAAGCACGGGGAGGATTTATTTAGTTTTTAATCTTTTGATCTCTTGGATAATTTTATCAACTATTTCTTCATTGTAAATCTTCTTTGCGTTGCCTTCTTTGGTTGAAAAAATTATAAAAACTTTTCCACCTTTATCCTCTTCAAATTTTTTGTGACTTTCCTTATAAATTTCTTCCCATTTTATTTCATATTCAGGAGCATGTTCAAAGGAGATAGGTTTTATTTGAATTCCTATATATCGGTTGCCCACCTGAATGTAAAAATCAACATTATATAACCTATCCCATTCATCCGGAGCAGGTTTAATTTCAACATTTAATCCGGGGAGTTCGTTTAATTTCTCTTTAAGAATTTCATAAATCGTTTTGCGTTCTGTTTGATAACCCTCAAAAGTTCTATTTATCACAAGATTATATACATAGTTTATACAATCTTGTTCGGTTATCTCATCTATTTCTGCTCGTATTACTTCGGATATTTTCGTGTAAAGTTTCAAACCGAGTTCTTTGAGGTATTCTTGAGGGGGCAAGTTTATATTTTTATTTTTTAAAAATTCTGACAATTTTTGGTAGTAAAATTCCTCCCATTCTCTTTCAGTTTTTGGTGAGCATTCCCGTATCCAGGCGGAAACAGGACCGACGCTCTCCTTTTTATTCAAACCCCATCTGTTAATTGCCATGTTTAAAATCCACTCTTTGGGCATTTTGAATCTTTTCAAATTTTTTCTTCAAGGAAAAATCATAGTTTGCGATTTTTGCAAATCCAAGTTTTAAAAGTTCTTTGTTAATGAAAATTTTGTTTTTTAAAAACACATAAGCGATTAACTCGTCGCTAACTTTTATCAAAGGATCAAATTTTAAAAATACTTGTTTTCCCTTTACAAACTTGTTAAGATATTCAATCGCTCCAATTTCATTCGTTATCTCTATACCGCAAAATTTTACAACGGCTCCCGTATCAAGTTTCAATCCGCTGGCAAAAGGTATGTCTATAACTTTGTATAATTGACCATTTCCGAATTTCAATAGCGATGGTTTTATAACGGGTTTAATATCCTGAATGTAAGGAGAATAACTTAACTCAGCTGTATTATTTATGCTTATTTTCCTTTCCTTGATTATAAACTCAACTAAACCTGATAGATTTGCAAGTTTTCTTTTTATTACGGGGATAAAATTAGGATTTATTTCATAGCCGATAGCATTCCTTCCCAATTCAAGAGCTACCTTGATTGTTGTCCCACTGCCTAAAAAAGGATCAAGAATAGTGTCGCCAACAACGGAAAACATCTTTATTAATCTTCTTGGCAATTCTTCAGGAAACATAGCTTCGTGTTCAATTTGCCTTTCTCCGGGGAAATTCCAGTGTCCCGAAAAGTACTCTTTCCATTCTTCCTTGTTTAATTTTGAGGCCAATTTTGCTTCTTTTTTAACCTTTTTATTCCCGGGTTTTTTAAATATCAGGATAAATTCATAGTCAATTTCTATCATCCCATTTGGTGGGTATGGAAATGAGCCCATAACATTTGCGCCACCTGTTGTATTCATTGTGGTTTTTTTCTGCCATATTATAGCACCCATATAATCAAATCCAAGCAATTCACATTGGTTTATAACTTCAGAATGCAATGAAGCGATTTTATACCTGCCATATAATATTTTTCGTAAAAATTGATCACCAATATTTATGCATAATCTCGCACCCGGTTTTAAAACTCTGTAACACTCACTCCAAACCTTGAACAGGTCTTTCAGATATTCGTGCAATGTTTGATTATATCCTATTTGACCCTCAACCCCGTAATCTTTTATGTGCCAGTAAGGCGGTGATGTTACAATCAGATCAATTGTTTCATTTTTAATCTCTGGCATTGCTCTGCTATCACCTATGTAAACTATGCCTTTAACCACTGAAAAACTTTTATGGTTTTATTCTGTAAATCATTCTCGGGAACGGGATTGTTTCCCTCACATGGTCAAGTCCACAAATCCAGGCAAGTGTTCTCTCCACGCCAAGACCGAAACCTGAATGCGGGACACTTCCATATTTCCTCAAATCAAGATACCAATCAAAAGCTTCAACAGGGAGATTGTGTTCTTTTATCCTTTTGAGCAATGTTTCATAATCATCTTCTCTCTGGCTTCCACCGATGATTTCACCATATCCTTCAGGAGCAAGCATATCAAAAGCAAGCGCATAAGTTTCATCATTCGGGTCACGCTTCATATAAAACGCCTTAACAGCTGCTGGATAATGGTGAACTATCACCGGCTTTTCAAATTGTTGTGAAATTATTGTTTCGTCGGTGTTCCCAAAATCATTGCCCCACTGGAAATCAACGCCGTTCTTTTTCAAAATTTCAACCGCTTCGTTATATGAAATCCTCGGGAAAGGTCTTTTTATTTTTTCAAGTGGCTCTGTGTTTCGCTCAAGCACTTCAAATTCTTTTTTGCTTGTTTCAAGCACACGTGCAACGATGTATTCAACAAATTCTTCCGCAAGGTTCATTATATCTTCAAGTTCATAAAAAGCAACTTCTGGCTCAACCATCCAGAATTCTGTGAGATGTCTTCTTGTTTTTGATTTTTCAGCTCTAAATGTCGGACCGAAACAATAAACTTTTCCAAAAGCCATTGCTGCTGCTTCAACATAAAGTTGTCCTGATTGTGATAGATATGCTTTCCCGAGGTCAAAATAATCTGTTTCAAAAAGCGTTGTTGTCCCCTCACATGCTGCTGGTGTTAGAATTGGAGCGTCAATCAATACAAATCCTTTTGAATCAAAGAAGTCCCTAATTGCTTTTACAAGGCGATGTCTTATCCTCAAAATTGCATTTGGTCTTCTTGAACGAAGCCAGAGATGGCGATGGTCCATCAAAAAATCAATTCCATGTTCCTTCGGCGTTATCGGGTAATCCTGCGCAATGTGGATTATCTGAATGTCTTTTATGTGAAGTTCATAACCACCGGGCGCTCTCTTATCTTCATTTACAATTCCCGTTACAATCAAAGATGTTTCCTGTGTGAGCAGGTCATATTTATCAAAGACCTCATCCGGGGTTTCTCCTTTTGCCATCACGCATTGTAAAATTCCAGTTCCATCACGAACGAGCACAAAGCGAATTTTACCGCTTGATCTTTTGTTATAAACCCAGCCGTAAATTTTAACTTCCTTTCCTACATGTTCGGCAAGATTCTCAATATAAACATCTGGCGCCATTTTTTCCTGAAATTTTGTTTTCAATTTTGAAAAAGTTAAAAAAAGCAAACTGAAAAAACAATTTTTTTAGTTTTGATTTTTTGTTTAAATTTTTCAAAAATCACAAATAAACCCCGGACTATGTATAACTTTTATCCCCTGATCTCAAAGGAAAAAATTTTGACGGTTTCTGAGCTGACCTACGAGATTAAAAAGTTCGTTGAGCCGAATTTTCAGGATATATGGCTTCAGGGCGAGATTTCAAATTACAAAATTCATACATCCGGGCATGTTTATTTTACGCTTAAAGATGAATATGCTTCAATAAACGCAGCGATCTGGAAAAGATATGCGGATGTTTTTTTAAAAAATTACACTTACAAGGATGGGGATAAAGTTCTTGTTCACGGGAAAATTGAGATTTATGAGCCACGCGGGGAATACAAGATAATTGTTGATTTTATTGAACCGCTGGGGATAGGTGAATTGCAGATAAAATTTGAAATGTTGAAGCAAAAACTTGCAGCAGAAGGTTTATTTGATAAAAAATATAAAAAACCGATCCCAGAGTATCCAAGCAGAATTGGAATTGTCACAAGTCCGACTGGAGCAGCAATTCGGGATATGATTAACATTATTTCTCGCCGTTTTCCAGCTGTTGAACTTATCCTTTATCCCGTCAAAGTTCAGGGTGAGGGAGCAGCTGAAGAAATAGCTCAGGCGATCCGTGATTTTAATTTTTATGGTAAAGTTGATGTTATAATCGTTGGCAGAGGTGGCGGTTCAATTGAGGATTTATGGGCTTTCAACGAAGAGATTGTCGCAAGAGCCATTTTTGAATCAAAAATACCTATAATAAGCGCAGTTGGTCATGAAATTGATTATAGCATAAGTGATTTCGTTGCTGATTTGAGAGCTCCAACGCCATCAGCTGCTGCTGAACTTGTTGTAAAAAATCGTGATGATGTGCTTGAAAATATCCAAAATATTTGGTATACTATTCATCAACTTGTGGTTGATAAGATAAAAAACAGCAAAAGAGAAGTTGAACATCTCGTGAAAAGTTATGCTTTCAATAGACCGCTTGATTGGCTCAGGCAATATACGATGAGAGTTGATGAGTTAACACGGGCTCTTGATGTGGCAATGCAACATAGATTTGAAATTATAAAGAGGGACTTTGAACAGTGGTTTAAGCGCTTTGAATCAGTGAATCCGGAGCTTGCTTTAAAACGAGGTTATGCAATAGTTTACAAAAATGGGAAAATAATCCATAGCAAAGACGAACTTAAATTAGATGACGAATTTAAAATAAAACTTTCAGACGGAACAATAAAAGGGGTGGTGAAGGGATATGGCGAAGAAAAATGAGACAACAGAAATTCAAGAACTTACATTTGAAGAGGCGCTTCGTGAGCTTCAAAGTATAGTTGATAAACTTGAAACGGGGCAGGTGACGCTTGAAGAAGCGATTGAAATGTATGAGCGTGGGGTGAAACTTTCAAAGTATTGTATTGAGAAATTAACACAGGCGGAGTTAAGGATAAAGAAAATAGTAAAGGACGAAAATCAAGGTTTTACATTGCTTGACTTTGAAGATTTCAACAACAAAATTTAGAGGGATTTATGGAAATCAAAGATTCTCAAACTGAGCTGAAATTTCAGATTCTTCCAAGGATAAATTCCCCTGATGATTTGAAGCAGTTGAGCATTCGTGAGCTTGAAATTCTTGCCGGTGAGATAAGGGAGTTTATTATAGATGTGATTTCAAAAGTCGGTGGGCACTTGGGGGCAAGTTTGGGTGTTGTTGAATTGACCCTTGCGGTTCACTATGTTTTCAATGCACCAAGAGATAAAATCATATGGGACACTGGACATCAGGGTTATGTGCATAAGATAATAACTGGAAGAAGAGATGTTTTTCACACGATAAGACAATTTCGCGGTATAAGCGGATTTCTCAAAAGAAGCGAGAGCATTTACGATGTTTTCGGGGCAGGACATGCTTCAACATCTGTTTCAGCTGCTCTTGGTATAGCGACCGCCCGTGATTTTGATGGTGAGGATTATAAAGTTGTCGCAATAATTGGCGATGGGGCTATGACCGCAGGGCTTGCATATGAAGCGATGAACAATGCAGGAATGTTGAGAAAAAATTTGATCGTGATTTTGAACGATAACAATATGTCAATCTCTCCAAATGTATGGGCTGTTTCAAAGTATTTCACTGAATTGATAGCAAGCGAACAATACAATAAATTGAAATCTTTTATCTGGGATTTGACCGGACAACTTGATGGGATGGGGGATAGGATCAGAAAACTTGCAGCTCGTGTTGAAGGTGGCGTCAAAGCGATAATAACCCCGGGGATGCTATTTGAAGCGCTTGGTTTTAGATATTTTGGTCCTGTAAACGGGCATAATATCGCAAAACTTATCAAGATTTTGAACGAGATAAAAAACCTAAATGGTCCGATTTTGCTCCATGTCATTACTCAAAAGGGAAAAGGTTATAAGCCAGCCGAAGAAGACGAACAGAAATATCACGGTGTGACTCCTTTTGATAAAGTAACCGGAAAAATGTATAAAAGCGATAAACCACAGCCACCGAGTTATACAAAAGTTTTCGGTGAGGCGGTTGTTCAACTTGCAAAACAAAATAGGAAAATCGTTGGAATAACTGCAGCGATGCCAGAAGGCACCGGGCTTAACATCTTGCGGAAAGAAATTCCGGAAAGATTTTTTGATGTCGGAATAGCGGAGCAACACGCGGTGACATTTGCAGCCGGTCTTGCCACGGAAGGGTATATACCGATTTGTGCGATTTATTCAACTTTTTTGCAAAGGGCTTTTGATCAGATAATTCACGATGTTGCGCTTCAACATTTGCATGTCGTGTTTGCAATTGATAGAGCCGGTCTTGTCGGGGCAGATGGACCAACACATCATGGTGCGTTTGATTTGAGTTATCTGCGACTTATCCCCGGTATTGTGATAATGGCTCCGAAAGATGAAAGTGAGTTAAGAGATATGCTTTACACAGCCACAATTTACAATAAAGGACCTGTTGCCATAAGATATCCCCGTGGCAATGGTGTTGGAGTTCCACTCAAAGATGATTTTGATTACATTGAAATTGGCAAAGCCGAAATTTTGAAAGAAGGAAAAGATTTGGCAATACTTGCAATCGGAAATATGGTTTATCCGAGTTTGAAAGCGTCCGAAAAACTTTCCGAATATGGGATTGATGCGATGGTCGTAAATATGAGATTTGTTAAACCGCTTGATGAGAATTTACTTGATGAAATTTTCCAGAGGTTTGATAAGGTCGTGACAGTTGAGGAAAACACGATTCGCGGTGGTTTCGGTAGCGCTGTCCTTGAATATGCAGTTTCAAAAGGTGTTAAAAATGTTGAATTTTTAATTCACGGTTTGCCTGATGAATTTATTGAACATGGAACGCAGGCAGAACTCTGGCGTATGCTCAAACTTGATGCTGATGGAATAGCTCAGAAGATTCTTGAAACATTCAGATTTGAAAAGTTAGCAGAAAAAAATTCTGAAAGGACAATAAGTAAATAAAAATCAAAGCGAAATCTGTAAATGGACAAAGTTAAACTTGGAATAATCGGGCTTGGTGGGATTGCGCAGGGGGTTCATCTTCCGATTTTGTCAAAACTTGAAAATGTTGAAATCATCGCTGTATGCGATACAGATAAAACGAAGGCAAAAATGCTTGCGGAAAAATACAATGTCCCTTACTTTTATACCGATTATGAAAAGATGCTTTACGAGGTTGATGAAATTGAAGCTGTTGAAGTTTTAACACCGACGAATTTGCACGCTGAAATGGTGATTGCAGGGGTTTCCGCCGGTAAAGATGTCTTTGTTGAAAGACCACTTGCACGAACTTATAAAGAAGCAGAAAGCGTGGTTAAAGTTATTGAAGAAAAGCAACGCAAGGTTATGGTTGGAATGAATTTAAGATTTAGACCTGATTGTATGCTTATGAAGGGATTCATTGAACAGGGTGAACTCGGCTCCGTTTTTTATGTCAAAGCTGGATGGTTTAAAAGACCCAATGATAGAAAATGGGTTTTGATGAAAGATAAAGCAGGTGGTGGGGTTATGCTTGACCTTGGAATAAGCATTCTTGACCTTGCTCTGTGGATGGCTGGCTATCCGGAGGTGAGCAGTGTTAATGCCATTTGCTATAAACACCAAACCCGACAGGTTGAGGACAGCGCAATCGTTTTTGTGAAGTTTAAAAATAATTCAACTCTTTTCATTGATGTAAGCTGGTCCTATGAATTTGAAAATCCGATCTTTTATCTTCACATCTTCGGAACCGAAGGGACAGGTGAATTAAATCCGTTCAGAATTTACAAAGATATACAGGGTAAACTTGTGAATCTTGCGCCTGAAAAAATGGAAAGACCAGAAGTACTTTACTGGAAATCGTATGAGAATGAGTTAAAACATTTTATCGGTGCTGTAAAAGGTCTTCATCCGCTTATCTCAAGTGCAAAGGATGCGCTTTACAGGAATAAAGTCGTTGACGCAATTTATAAATCCGCCGAAAAGCGAAGAGAAATTGTTTTGAAGTAAAATTTAATTTAAATCAGTTTGAAATGTTCATAACTTTTGAAGGAGTTGACCTTTGTGGGAAGACAACGCAGGCAGAAATTTTAATCAGAAGATTAAAAGACCTTGGTTATGATGTCGTTTTCGTCAGAGAGCCGGGCGGGACGAAAATATCTGAAATTATAAGAAATATTTTGCTTGATTTGAGAAATTGTGAGATGGATTCAATAACTGAGTTATTTCTTTTCTCCGCAAGTCGTGCGCAACTTGTCAGAGAGGTCATTCTGCCATCCCTTAAAAATGGGAAAATAGTCGTCTGTGATAGATTTTATGATTCAACGCTTGCTTATCAAGGTTATGGACGGGGAATTGACATTGAAAAAATTAAAGTTATAAATGAACTCGCTTCTTTTGGACTTACTCCGGATATTACTTTTTTGATTGATATCCCTGTTGAAGAAATTTACAGAAGGAAGCAAAAGGCGGTTGAATCCGGGAACGCGAAAAACACCGTTGACAGGATGGAAATTTCTGGATTTGAATTTTATGAAAGAGTGAGGTGGGGTTATCTTGAAATTGCAAAGATGAGCGAAAGATTTGTGGTTATAGATGGGACGAAAGGGATTGATGAGATAAGCGAGAAAATCTGGTCAATAGTTTTTGAAAAATTAAAATCACCGGCAAAATGAAAAGGAAAATTTTATTCTTCGGTTTTGCATTTTTTATTACTATTGCGTTTGTCAGAGTTGAATTTTTCCAGACCCGCAGTGATGATCTGTTTTTCAAAATGAACAAAAGCTTTGAGATTCTGGGGAAGATTTATAAAGAGGTGATTTTGAACTATGTTGATGAGGTTGATCCTGAAAAATTTATGAGGGCGGGGATAAAGGGAATGTTAAGTGAACTTGACCCGTATACTGTTTTCATAGATGAAAAACATAGTGAAGAAGTTGATGCATTAACCACGGGAAAATACGGAGGCATCGGTGTTTCAATTTCAAAATTTGATACTTCAATTGTTGTTGTTAAAGTTTCAAAAGGTTATCCTGCTGATAAAGCTGGTATAAAGGTTGGAGATGTTATAATTCAAATTGATAGCATACCGTTGAAAGATAAACCGCTTGATGAAGTTAGAACTCTAATGGTTGGAAAGCCGGGAACGCCGATCAAACTTAAAATTTTGAGAGAAGGAATTGCGAATCCTCTCGTCTTTGAACTTAACAGAGCCGAGGTTGAGGTTAAAAACATAACTTATTATGGCTTTATTGACGATGGGATTGCTTATGTTAAGCTTGAAAGGTTTTCAAGAAATGCAGGTGAAGAACTCAGAAAAGCGATAAAAGACCTCCAATCAAGAGGCGAGATCAAAGGTTTCATACTTGACCTCAGGGACAATCCCGGTGGTTTGCTTGACGCAGCAGTTGATGTTGTTGAAAAATTCATTCCCGAAGGGAGTTTGGTTGTTTCAACGAAGGGACGGAAACCCGACGCTGTGAGAAATTATTATTCAACCGAAAAACCTCTGCTTCCGGATGTTCCGCTTTGTGTAATTGTGAATAATTCAAGTGCAAGTGCAAGTGAAATTGTCGCCGGCTCAATCCAGGACCTTGACCGTGGAGTTATACTCGGGACGAGGACTTTTGGGAAAGGACTTGTTCAGACGATAAGCTATCTATCTTACAATACTTTCCTGAAAATGACAACGGCAAAGTATTACACCCCAAGCGGTCGGTGTATACAGGAGATTGACTATTTCCACAAACCGGATGGTGTTTTTATCTCAAAGCCGGATTCGGAAAAGAAAATTTTCAAAACGAAACTCGGGCGAACTGTTTATGGGGAAGGTGGCATAACTCCGGATATAGTTGTTGAAGACGAAAAAAGAAGTGACTTTGTTGAAGCCCTTGTCAAAAATAGGATGTTTTTCAAATTTGCAAACATTTTCTCTGCGAAGAATCAAACTCTGCCCGATGATTTCAAAATCACAGATCAAATTTTTGATGACTTCAAAAAATTTGTCAAAGAAAGCAAATTTACTTTCAAAGATAGTTTTGAGATAAATCTTGAAAAAGCGATTGAGTATGCAAAAAGGCAAAAGTATAGCAACGGTTATGTTTATGATGTTGAACTGACGCTTGGCAAAATTAGAAATCAAAAAATTGATTACTTTGAGCTTTACCGTGATGAAATTGAAAAGGAGCTGATGCGTGAGATACTTTCAAGATACAAATATGAGGATGAAATTATAGCATGGGCGATCAAATATGATGAACAGATCAAAAGCGCTGTCTCAATTTTAAAAAACAAAGAAAGCTATAACTCACTTCTCGGTTTGAAATGATAATCTGGAAAATTTTACTTTTGTTTGCGTCCGGTCTTTTCGCAGGATTTCTCGCTGGGTTTTTTGGAATCGGTGGAGGGATAATTCTTGTGCTAATTTTAATGTATTATTATGATGGAATTGGAATCCCCTCTGATTTGATACCAAAAATTGCTGTTGCAACAAGTTTATTCACGATCGTTTTCACATCTATATCAAGCACATTAAAACAGTATGAAAATAGAAATGTTGAGTGGAAACTTACGCTTACGATGGGGATTGCCTCAATTATATCAGCTTTTCTCGGGAGTAAAATTGCTTCGTCTGTTTCGGGAAGTTTTATGAAGATATTTATTATCGTTGTCATAATCTCTGCTGGTTTGAGGATGCTTTTTCTCGGGAATTCGGAAATTGATATTGATGACCTGACAAATTACAAAAGTGATGTTAATCCAATTTATGCTTTTTTCTGGGGGTTCGTCGCCGGTATAATTTCAATTTTCGCCGGTGTTGGAGGTGGAATTTTGCTTGTTCCGGTGATGAATAATTTGATGAAAATTCCGATAAAAAGGGCAATTGGAACATCAAGCTCAATAATTGTTTTGACCTCTCTATTTGGGACGTTCGGTTATATAATTAATGGCTTGGGAAAACCAGAACTTAGCGGGCTCGGAACGATTGGATTTGTTGATTACACGTCTGGAATTCCAATTTTACTCGGCTCTGTTATAACAAGCAGATTTGGGGCGCAGGCGTCTTATAAAACTAAATCTAAAATTTTGAAAAAACTTTTCGCTTTAATTTTGATAGTGATTGCAATTGCAACATTGTTTAAATAAAATTCCACAAGATTATGATACTTAAATATCGCACATTTGAGCTCAAATTAAAACATCCGTTTAAAATAACACGGGGAGTCAGAACATCAAACTGGGTTGTTTTAATTGAAATTGAACATGATGGAATCGTTGGATATGGTGAAGCTTCGCCTTCGCCAAGATATGGTGAAAGCGTTGAGACGGTGCAAAATTTTTTGAAAAGTGTTGATCTTTCAAAATTTGATGACCCCTTTCAAATTGAAGATATCTTGAGTTATGTTGATTCAATTCAACCCGGGAACACATCTGCAAAAGCTGGAGTTGACATCGCACTGCATGACCTCGTCGGAAAAATGTTGAACGCACCACTTTATAAAATTTTCGGCTTGAACAAAGAAAAGACACCGATAACCTCTTTTACAATCGGAATTGACGAACCTGAAGTTATTGAGAGGAAGGTTAAAGAGGCGGAGGAATATCCAATTTTAAAAGTCAAGCTCGGGCTTGAAAATGATGAGGAGATTATTAAAACAATACGAAAGGTGACGGATAAAAAAATTCGTGTTGATGCAAATGAGGGATGGAGGGCGAAAGAAGTTGCGCTTGAAAAGATAAAGTGGCTTCAAGACCAGGGTGTTGAGTTTGTTGAACAGCCGATGCCGGCAAATGACCTTGATTCCGTCGCCTGGGTCAGGGATAAAGTTGATATTCCAATCATTGCTGACGAGAACTGCGTTCGCTTGTGGGATGTTCCAAATTTAGGAAAAGCGTATGACGGAATTAATATAAAACTTATGAAATGCACGGGGATAAGGGAAGCGATGAAAATGATAAACACCGCAAGAGCGATGAATATGAAAGTGATGCTTGGGTGTATGATTGAATCTTCCGTTGGAATCACAGCTGGGGCGCAGATTTCACCGCTTGTTGATTATGCTGATCTTGATGGAAATCTTTTGATAACAAACGATCCATTTGAGGGAGTAAAAGTTGAAAATGGAAAATTAATTCTTTCCGATGAACCAGGGCTTGGAGTAAAAAAATTAGTTTAACTTTGTAAAATGCTTTTCAAAAAACCACAACATCTTCGCTTTGAATACATACCACGCTATTATGACCCGAGCAAGGATGAGGAACTTAAAAGGAAAGAAAGAATCAGGCGCAGGTTAAAAATTGAAAGGATTACGATTTCGGAGCGAAAGAAACGGTCTTTGCTTCGGTGGTTGATTATATTTGGAATTATTTTTTATCTTTATCTTGTGTTATCCGGTGTTTTGTGATTTTTTTTCTAAAATTTCTGATAGCATGGTGAGAAAATTTTAAAAAGTTTAAGTTATCAAAAATGGGAAGGATAAAAATTTTACCTGAAGAAATAGCGGGCAAAATTGCAGCTGGAGAGGTAATTCAACGACCCGAATCCGTTGTTAAGGAATTGATTGAAAATTCAATTGACGCTGGAGCAAGGAATATAACTGTAATTTTAAAAGATGCCGGGAAAACGCTGATTCAAGTAATTGACGATGGCTGTGGGATGAGCGAAGATGACGCTGTCCTTGCATTTGAAAGACACGCAACGAGCAAAATTCAAACTTACGAAGACCTTGAAAACATAAAAACATTGGGTTTCAGAGGTGAAGCACTCGCATCAATAGCATCTGTTTCACAGGTTGAATTGAAGACGAGAACAATTGAAGATGAACTTGCGACGCTTGTTAAAATTGAAGGCGGGAAATTAATTGAGGTGTCAAAGACCTCGCATCCGCCCGGGACATCTATTGCTGTTAAAAATCTTTTCTTCAACACCCCGGCAAGGCGAAATTTTTTAAAAAGCAACTATACAGAATTCAAGCACGCATATGAGGCGTTTATCAGGTTTGCAATCGCATACCCGGAAATATCGTTTGAATTTATAAGCGATGATGAGCAAATATCAAAATTTGACGCCTGTGATTTTGAAACAAGGATAAAACAAATTTTCGGTGAAAAATTTTTTGAAACGCTCATCCCTGTAAAAGAGAAAACCGAATATATAAGCATATACGGATACACGAGCAAACCGGAATTTTCAAGAAAGACGAAAGCAGATCAATTCATCTTCCTCAACCGTCGCTACATAATCAATCGCTCAATCAATCACGCTGTTTACAACGCTTATGAGCATTTGATTGACAAGGGAAGTTTTCCATCGTTTATACTTATGCTTGAGATTGACCCAAGACATGTTGATGTAAATGTTCATCCGTCAAAACTTGAAGTTAAGTTTGAGGATGAATCCGGCGTTTATAACTTCGTTCGTGCTGTTGTGAAGCATTCGCTTTCACAATTTAATCTCATTCCAGAACTTACACTTGAACCGACAGGAGAGATAAAACTTCAGCCGTCAACTGATCTTACAGAGATAAAACGCAAATTGATCACACTTACCGAGCCAATAAAAGAAAGAATTCAAAAAGAACAACAGTATCCACTTGAACTTATAACCTCTTCATTTCCTGAGGCGAAGATGGGGACAGAGCTGGACGCAAAGAAGGTTGAGAAAATTTCAAAAGAGATTGAAAGTTCAATCACACCTGCCACGGATGAAAAATCCGATGCAGGAATCACATTTATGCAGATTCACAACAAATATATAATTGCGCAGATAAAAACAGGTTTGATGATAATTGACCAGCATGTTGCGCATGAACGAATTCTTTATGAAAGGGCACTTGATAGTTTGAACTCAAATTCTCCGTTTACTCAGCAATTGTTGTTTCCACAAACCGTTGAACTTACGCCGGGTGATATGGCTATTGTTAAGGAGTTGAAAGATTATCTTGAAAATCTCGGTTTTGATTTGAGGATTTTCGGGAAAAATACTGTTATACTCTATGGCGTCCCACCTGAGGTGAAGCAAGGAGCGGAGAAAAAAATTTTGCAGGAGATAATTGACCTTTATAAAGAAAATGCGAATGCAGAGCCGGGATTAACTCCAAGGGAAAATCTTGCGAAGGCATTTGCTTGCAAAACTGCAATTAAAGCGGGGGATAAATTAACAACTGAGGAAATTCAAGTTTTAATTGATCAACTCTTTCTGACACGGAATCCTTATGTTTGCCCGCACGGAAGACCTATCATCATAAAAATTTCAATTGAAGAACTTGACAGAAGATTCGGGCGAACCTGATTTCATTTCTTTGCTATTACGATTAAACCTGTTCCTGTTTCGTTTTTTACTTTTTTATCAAGCCACATCAAAAATAACCCGGGGATTGAAACCAGAAGATAATAAACGGGAAGGAGGATTGCAAAGATAAAACTTTTACCGAGCATAATTACGGGAATTTTCATCATCAATTTCCAGGATAAACTTCCCCATTTTCCGTAAGTATATCGCACATTTATGTTTTTAAAGCCAGCGTTTTCAAGTTTTGATTTTATCTCGTCAACATCATATCCAGTTCTCACATGTTCTTCAATAAATGATTTGTCTTCGTCTGAATGAACATCCGAGCCACCAAGATTTGAAGGCGTGCTGATAATTAAAGAGCCACCATTTTTCAATGCTTTGAAAAAGTTTTCAAAAACTTTCACATCATCTTCAATATGTTCCATAACATCAATTGCAAGTATGAGGTCAAATTTTTCAAATTGGTTTAACTTTGTCAGGTCGGCAAATTCAAATCTTAAATTTTCCATTCCGATTCTCCTTGCGAACTTCTCACAATCTTTGATTCTTCGTTCGTTTATGTCAATTCCGAGAACTTCTGAATTTTTGAAATTTTTTGCGATGAAATAAGAATATTGTCCGAATCCACAACCCGCGTCAAGAACTTTGACTTTTTTGTTTATATCTTTTGATTTGAAAAAATTTTTTATTTCATCTCTCACATACCATGCTCTCAAAAGAAGAAGGTTTAAAGTCGCATAGAGAATTCGTCTGAAAAAATCTCTTTCGGAAATTATCTCGTCAATTTTTGATTTTATTTTTTCGTATCTCATACTTTTCTCCTTAAAACGATTCTGAAAGTTGAACCTTTTCCGATTTTGCTTTCTTTGAGAAATAGTTTTCCTTTGTGATAAACTTCAATGATTCTTTTTGATAAACTCAGCCCGAGACCCCAACCTCGTTTTTTCGTTGTATAGCCGGGTCTGAAGATGTCCTTACGATATTTCATATTTATTCCCTTGCCAGTGTCGGTCACATCAACGATAACACTATCTTTCTTCTGCTGAATTTTAAATTCAATTTTCCCCTCGCTGTTTTCAATTGCATCAAGAGCATTTTTAAGAAGGTTTTCAATCACCCATTCAAAAAGTTCGGGGTTTATAAATGCTTTTGCTTCTGTATCGCCTTTGACTGTGATTGTTATTTTCTTTCCCGTATGTGGAATTCTTTTTTGAAAATATCCGACGACAGAATTTATGATGTTTGAGATTTTTTCTTCAACGAATTCTGGTTTTGAGCCAATTTTTGAAAATCGCTGTGTTATTTTGTTAAGTTTTTTAAGGTCATTTTCAATCTCGTGAATTATATCTGTGACATCTTCTCCGTTGTCAATTCTTGTCCTCAAAATTTCAAGCCATCCAAACATGCTTGAAAGAGGAGTTCCAAGTTGATGTGCGGTTTCACGGGCAAGCCCAACCCATATATTGCTTTGCTCCGTCTTTTTAATGTAACTGAAACTTAAATAACCAATTAAAATGAAAATTCCAGCAGCGATGAGAATAACATATGGCAGGATTTTTAGTTGTTCAACAAGTTTTGAATTTCCGTAAAAGACATAGTTTAAAATCAGCGTATCCGCATAAGTTATCTTTATCGGCTCAAATGTTTTCGCCATCTTCTCTATCTCTTTGCGCAGAAGTTTTTCTCTTTGATTCTTTGGTAAAGTCGTGTCAATTTCAATGTTTCTGTAAAATAAAGGATTTTTGTCTCTATCGGTTACGATGACGGGGAAGTCAATTGCTAAGATGATTTGATCAAATATAAATGTGAATTCAGATGTTCCGGGTGAAGTTGCGATGTATTCAATTGATTTGGCGTAAAGGTTTGCGATTTGCCTTTCTCTTAACTCAAGATTTTTGACGATGATGTTTGTGTAATACAAAATTGAGAGAGCGCTTGCAATGGCGATGATGATTAAAAATCTTTTTATATTTGTCGCCTTGAGCATCTGGTGTGGTTTTCACTTAAAGATGGTTTGTTTTCTATCCGCTCCGACGGAGATAATTGAAATTTTTGTGTTCGTCAATGATTCTATCGCCTCAATGAATTGCTTTGCTTCATCTGGAAGATCGCAATATGAATTTACATTTGAAATTTTTTCTCTCCAACCTTTGAAAGTTTCATAAACCGGCTCAACTTTTGATAAAGTGTCTGGATCAGTGGGGAATCTTTCGGTTATGTTGCCGTTAATTTTGTAAGCGGTGCAAATTTTTATCTCATCAAGTTCGTCAAGGACATCAAGTTTTGTGAGGGCAAGTTTTTCAATCCCGTTTATCATGATTGAATATCTCAAACTCACAATGTCAAGCCAGCCACATCTTCTGGGTCTTCCGGTTGTTGCACCGTATTCCGCACCTCTTTCTCTTATGTATTCGCCGATTTCATTTTTTAATTCCGTTGGAAATGGTCCTTCACCAACCCTTGTCGTGTATGCTTTTATAACCCCGATAACACCATTTATCTTTGTCGGTGGGATTCCAGAACCAGTTGAGGCACCGCCGGCGGTTGGGTTTGAAGATGTGACATAGGGATAAGTTCCGTGGTCAACATCAAGTAAAGCTCCTTGTGCACCTTCAAGAAGAATTTTTTTTCCGTCCGATATGGCTTTATTTAAGTAAATTGCTGTGTCGGTTATGTATTCGCTTATCTTTTCCGCAAAGTCAAGATAGTCGTTTAGGATTTTTTCAACATCAAGTTTTTCAGTATGATAAATTTTTTCAAGTATTTCATTTTTTGATTCTATGTTCTTTTTGATTTTCTTGCAAAGTGTATCTTTGTTCAGAAGGTCGGCAACTTTTATTCCTGTTCTTGCGTATTTATCCATATAAGCAGGACCTATGCCTTTGCCCGTGGTCCCGATTTTTTCTTCGCCTTGTTCATAAAGTTTGTCAAGAAGTTTGTGATAGGGCATTATCAGGTGAGCGTTGTGGCTTATGAGAAGTCGTCCTTTTATATCAATTCCTGCGTTTTTTATAATGTTAATTTCTTCAAGCAGGGCGGAAGGATCAAGCACAACACCGTTTCCAATTACGCAGACAACATTCTTGTGAAAAATTCCGGATGGAAGAAGATGCAGGACATAAGTTTTCCCATCAAAAGAGACAGTATGCCCGGCGTTTGCGCCACCTTGATACCTGACAACAATATCTGCATCTTCACTCAACAGGTCAACGATTTTACCTTTGCCTTCATCACCCCATTGAGCCCCGAGGATAACCCATACTGAAGCATCTGGAATCTTGAAGGACATTTTGAAGAAATTTATTTTTTCTTTGCGGACTTTTTAAAGCTTGCGATTGCTTCTTCAACGGAGCTATATGTGTCAAAAACTTTTATAAGGCGGGTTATCATCAAGAGCGACTCAATTTTGTCAGTTGGATTTGCAATTTTAAGATCACCCCCGGCGTTTCTCATCGTTGTTAAGCCGCTTATCAATGTCCCAAGCCCTGCGCTATTCAAAAATTTTACATTTTTAACATCAACAACGACTTTTTTCTTTCCTTCTTTAACAAGTTTATGCAAAAGCTCTCTGAACTTTTGCGAATCAGGACCACCCATCATGTTACCGCTTACCTCTATCACTGCGACATCTTCAACTGATCGGGTTTTTAAACGCATTGTAAATTTCTCCTGATTTAATTTTTATTTAACTGATACGGGCTGTTTCCTTAAAAGTTTCTCTTTCTCTGCTTTTCGTTGTCTTGCGAGCATAAAATCAACGACTATTGAACTTGCAACATAAATTGATGAATAAGTTCCTGTTATCATTCCAATTGTGAGGGCAAATGCGAAACCACGAGTGACTTCGCTGCCAACAAAAAGCAAAATAATAAGAACTACAATTACCGTTCCGCTTGTGATTATCGTTCTGCTTAATGTTTCGTTTATGCTTTTGTTGACAATTGATATAAAATCCATTGCTTTATGAAGTTTCAAATTTTCTCTTATCCTGTCAAAGACAACAACTGTATCGTTTACCGAAAGACCAACGAGCGTGAGAAGTGCTGCAAGAAGTGATTGATTCATTTCAATGTTTAAATATGGAACTGTGCTGAATATGGAACAGAAACCAAGCGTGACGAGGACATCGTGAAACAAAGCTATAACTGCACCAAGCCCGTAGATTGGTTTAAACCTTAAACCTACATAAACAAGCATAACGATCAACGATAAAACAACAGTATAAAATGCTTTTCTTCTCAATTCTGCACCAATTCTCGGACCTACTTTTTCTTCGTTTAAGATCGTTATCTTGTTATCTTTAAATTTTTCCTGCAAAGCTGCAAGTATCATCTCACCCATCTTTGTCCCTTCCATTTGCTCGGATGTCCTGATCAAGATTTCATTATGAGTTCCATAAGTTTTAATCTCGCTTTTCGCAAGCCCGATTTGAGCTATGGCACTTCTCACATCTCCAATTTGAACTGGTTTTTCAAAGCGGACTATAATTTCAGTTCCACCAAGAAAGTCAATTCCAAGTGGGATCCCCCGGGAAATTAGCGATATTAATCCTATAATTATAAAAGATATTGAAATCGCATACCAGATTTTTCTTTTTTCAATGAACTTTATGTTTGTCTTGCCGATAAATCTCATTTTTAAACCTCATGAAATTGTTTTTAAAAATTAACCAAATTTGACAACTGCTGGATATTTTTCTGCTACGATGTCATAGATTACTTTCGTGATGAAAACAGCGCTAAAGAGGTTTGCAATTATACCGATCATAAGTGTGAGAGCGAAACCTTGAATTGGTCCAGAACCGAAATTGTAAAGTATAAGTCCTGTCAAAAATGTCGTTATATTAGAGTCAAAAATTGCGCTAAATGCTTTTGAATAACCTTCATCAATTGCTGATCTTAATGTCCTTCCAATTGCAAGTTCTTCACGAATTCTCTCGTAGATGAGAACATTTGCATCAACTGCGACACCAATCGTCAAAATTATTCCAGCTATACCGGGCAGGGTAAGTGTCGCATTGAATCCTGCAAGCGCTGCAAGGATGAAAGCAATGTTAAGAACAAGAGCAAGGTCAGCTACAATTCCAGCGGTTGAATAATATAGGATCATAAATAAAGTTATGACAAAAAATGAAATCCAGGCGGCTTGCAAACCCTTCTGAATTGAGTCCTCACCTAGGGATGGTCCGACTGTTCTTTCTTCAATTATTTCAAGTGGTGCGGGAAGCGCACCTGCTTTTAAAACGACTTCAAGTAATTTTGCTTCCTCTGGAGAATCAAGACCTTCAATCTGTGAACTTCCTCCGATAATTTTTGTCCTCACAACAGGCCACGAATAAGCAGTTCCGTCAAGTATAATTGCAATGTGTTTATTTATGTTGGCTCCTGTAATTCTTGCCCATTCACGAGCTCCTTCGCTATTCATGCGCATTATGACAATAGGAGCGTTGTTATCCGGGTCAATTGTTGCTCTTGCTTCGGTTATGACTTTTCCAGTTATTTCGGGGTCTTTCTTAACGGCAAGGAGATTATAGTATTGATTTCCATCCTGTGCGGTGAAAGGTTTAGCAGACCAGACAAATTCAAAGTCGGGCGGAATTAAATTCTGTATGTCGGGGCGGGAGAGAAGATATTCAACATATCTTTTGTCCCTTGCCATTACGAAGCCAATCCCTGTTCTCTCGTCAACCCTTACATAAGCAAAGAATGGATGTTCTTTTTTGAATTTTTCAAATTCGCTCAAACCTGCTGTTGTATCCGCTCCAAGTTCTTGTGCAATGGTTTTGGTCGTGTCAGTTTTTGAGGCAACTTTTGCGGTATCCGTTGTATCTTTTATTTCTTTACCGGCGAGATAACTGTCAATTGATTGCATAACCTTTATCGCAATATCGGCTGGTTTGAGCAGTTTGAATTCAAGAACCGCTGTGCTTTGCAAAAGTTGCCTTACCTCCTCACGATTCTTAACACCGGGCAATTCAACAACAATTCTATTTGCGCCCTGTTTTTGAATTGATGGTTCAGCAACTCCATATTTGTCAATTCTGTTTCTTATAACTTCAAGCGCCCTGTCAATTGCATCTTGTGCTTGTTTCTCAAGTTCTGAAATTATTTCGGCATCGCTTTGCCTTATATCGCCATAATATCTGCTCAATCTTATACCCTTCTCTTGAAATTTCCTCAGTAAAATTGAAGTCACCGGTTCCTGTGAGACAACAGCTTCTTTCTTAACTTCATTAAGTATTTGTCTGAATGTTTCATCTTTGTTTTTCGCAAGATTGTCAAGCATTTTGACTATGTCAACTTCAAGTGAAACATACATTCCGCCCTGAAGATCAAGCCCGAGTTTTATCCTCTTTTGCTTTACCTTTTGAATATCGTCAATATGCTCCTGAACAAATTTTAAACTATCTTCACCACGAAGTTGTGAAAGTTTCTTCTGGTAATTAATGTCTTTGTAAGTTGGATAAAGATACCACAATACAGCAGCGATTGAAATCAAAATTAAAATTATTTTCCATCTGTTCTTTTTCACTTTCGCATCACCTTGTTAATTTTTATTTGGGTTTCAAAAAACACAGAGTAAAATTAAAATCTCACGACTAAAAAATCAATCTTCTTCCTCCTCTGCCACAACACTTGCAACAGATGCAATTGAATCATCATGGTTCAACTTTATAAGCTTTACACCCTGTGCGTGTCTTCCCATAACTCTTATATCCTTTATATGATGTCTTATGAGATACCCTTTTGTCGTCACAATCATTATATCGTCATTGTCAAGAACTTCTTTAATCGCGACCATGTCTCCGGTTCTTTCATTAACCTTTACAGTTATAATTCCTTTTCCACCTCTATGTGTGATTCTGTAATCTGAGAGTTCGCTTCGTTTTCCGAATCCTTTTTCTGTTACGACAAGAATTGTTGTGCCGGGTCTTTTAACAGCTATCATTCCGATCACTTCATCATTTTTATCAAGTTTAATTCCCCTCACTCCTGTTGCCTGTCTTCCCATCGGTCTTATATCTTTTTCGTTAAATCTTATGGCCATTCCTTTTCTGGTTCCTATGATTAAATCTTGCGTTCCATCGGTAAGACGTGCATCAACAAGTCGGTCGCCACGGTTTAAGTTAATCGCAATTATACCCGTTCTTCGTGGATTTGAGAACTCCTCAAGCGGAACTTTCTTAACATAACCCATTTTCGTGACCATCGTGACGAAAAGTTTCTCGTTAAATTCTTTCACTGTTACGAACGCCGTTATCTTCTCATCCGGCTCTTTATTGATAAGATGTGAAATTGATCTTCCCCTTGAGGCTCTTCCTGCTTCGGGGATTTCGTGAACCTTTAACCAGTATGCTCTGCCTTTGTCAGTGAAGAAAATGATATAATGATGTGTTGATGCGACGAACATATGCTCAACAAAATCGTCTTCTCTTGTTGCGGTTGCGGTTATGCCTTTTCCACCGCGATTTTGCCTGCGATAGCCACTTACAGGATAACGCTTGATAAATCCGTTGTGAGTTATCGTTATGACGACATCTTCTTCAGCAATCAAATCTTCAATTGTGAAGTCCTCCTCTGCCTCAACTATCTGTGTTCTTCTTTCATCCCCGTATTTTTCTTTGAGCTTGAGAAGCTCCTCTTTTATCAGCTCTTTTTGCAATTCTTTGCTTCTTAAAATGCTCTTCAAACGCTCAATTAACTTTATCGTCTCTTTATATTCAGATTCAATTTTGCTTCTTTCAAGACCGGTTAACCTCTGCAGTCGCATATCAAGTATCGCCTTCGCTTGAATTTCCGAGAGTTTGAACCTTTTCATTAAATTCGTCTTAGCTGTATCCGGGTCTTTTGATTTTTTTATGAGCTCAACTATTTCGTCAATGTTGTCAAGCGCAATTTTATATCCTTCAAGTATATGAGCGCGTCTTTCCGCATCGTCAAGTTCAAATTTTGTCCTTCGGACAATTACATTGAGGCGGAAGTTGATAAATTCCATCATCATCTCTTTCAAATTCAAAATCTTCGGCACACCGTTCACAAGTGCAAGCATTATCACGCCAAAAGTTGATTGAAGGTTCGTGTGCTTGTAAAGATTGTTCAAAATTACCTCCGGTTGAGCATCTCGCTTTAATTCAATTACAATTCGCATTCCGTCTTTATCTGATTCATCCCTTATGTCGGATATATCTTCAATTTTTTTGTTCTGGACGAGTTCGGCGATCTTTTCAATTAGTGACGCTTTGTTGACTTGATATGGGATTTCTGTTATTACAATTCTTGAACGACCTTTGTAATTTTCAATGTTTGCTTTTGCTCTTACTATTATCCTTCCTCTTCCTGTTGTGTAAGCTTCTTTGATTCCGGAAAGACCGACTATAATTCCACCCGTTGGGAAGTCGGGTCCTTTTACATATTTCATAAGTTTATCAACCGGGAGATCGGGATTTTTCAAAAGTGCAATTAAGCCATCAACTATTTCATTTAAATTGTGTGGTGGGATATTCGTTGCCATGCCAACAGCGATACCGCTTGAGCCATTTACGAGCAGGTTCGGAAGTATTGTTGGAAGAACTTCAGGTTCTTTTAATGTCTCATCAAAATTCGGGCGGAAATCAACAGTGTTCTTTTCTATGTCCTGCAACATTTCTTCTGCAATTGCGGATAATCTCGCCTCTGTATATCTCATCGCTGCTGGTGAATCGCCGTCAATTGAGCCGAAATTACCCTGACCATCAACAAGCGGGTATCGCATTGTAAAGTCCTGTGCGAGTCGGACAAGCGTATCATAAACAGCTGCATCACCATGCGGATGATATTTACCCAAGGTTTCTCCAACTATTCTTGCACACTTTTTATAAGGTCTGTTGTGCAAAAGTCCAAGTTCATACATTGTGTAAAGAACACGCCTTTGAACCGGCTTCAATCCATCTCTTACATCTGGAAGTGCGCGTGAGACAATCACGGACATCGCATAATCAAGATAGGAATACTTTATCTCTTCTTCAATCTCAACCGGTTGAATTTTCTCCTGAATTGTCGCCATTTAACATTCTGAAAAATTTTGTTTTTAATTCAATCAAATGTCAAGATTTCTCACAAATTTTGCGTTTTTCTCAATGAACTCTTTTCTTGGTTCTACATCAGAACCCATAAGGATTGAGAAAATGCGATCCGCCTCAGCTGCATTTTCAATTGTAACCTGAAGCAATGTTCTCTTCTCCGGATTCATCGTTGTTTCCCAGAGTTGCTCCGGGTTCATTTCACCTAAACCTTTAAATCTTGTTATCGTTATTTCACCTTGCTCCTTTTCTTGCTTTAATCTCTCAATTATCTCGTCCCTTTCTTCATCGCTGTATGCGTAAAATTCAAGTTTTCCTTTTTTGATTTTGTAAAGCGGTGGTTGCGCAATGTAAACTCTTCCCGCTTCAATTAACTCCTTCATATACCTGTAAAAGAATGTCAGAAGAAGTGTTCTTATATGGCTTCCGTCAACATCGGCATCGCACATCAAAATTATTTTTCCGTATCTTACTTTATTTGGGTCAAAATCTTCATTTCCAATTCCTGTCCCAAGCGCTTGAACAATTGCTCTTATCTCCTGGTTTTCAAGTATTTTGTGTAGTCGTGCTTTTTCAACATTTAAGATTTTACCTTTTATCGGCAGAATTGCTTGAAATTGTCTATCTCTTGCCTGCTTTGCACTTCCACCTGCGGAGTCACCCTCAACTATGAAAATCTCCGTAAGTTCAGGGTCATTAATTGAGCAATCGGCAAGTTTTCCGGGCAAACCACCTGAATCAAGTGCGTTTTTTCGTCTCACAAGTTCTCTTGCTCTGCGTGCAGCTTCCCTTGCCTCAGCTGCACGAATACACTTTTCAAGGATTTTTTTAGCTGTGGATGGATTTTGTTCAAGATATTCCATTAACTTGTCCGCAACGATTGACTCAACTATGCTTTTGACCTCGCTATTTCCAAGTTTCGTTTTCGTCTGACCTTCAAACTGTGGTTCTGGAACTTTAACACTTATAATCGCAGTAAGACCTTCTCTGAAGTCGTCACCTGTCAATTCAATTTTTGATTTAAGCAAGTTGTTCTTTTGAGCGTATGTGTTAAGCGTCCTTGTAAGAGCTGCTTTAAAACCGCTTACATGTGTTCCGCCTTCAATCGTGTTTATGTCGTTGACATAAGATAAAATTGTGTCTGTGTATTCATCTGTGTATTGAATTCCGACATCAACATAAACCCCCTCCTTTTCACCGGTTATGTAAATTACATCGCTGTGCAATGGTTTCTTCGTTGAATTGACATATTTTATAAATTCAACTATTCCGCCCTCATAATGATAAACTTCTTTTTGTCCTGTTCTTTTATCTTCAAGCGTTATCGTAACATCCGGATTTAAAAATGCAAGTTCCCTCATTCTCTCAGCAAGTCGTTCAAAATCAAATTTTATATTCTTGAAAATTAACTTATCCGGGAGAAAAGTTATTTTTGTGCCCCTTTTATCTGTTGTCCCGATGACTTCAACAGGTGTGACAGGGACGCCACGCTCATATTTTTGTCTGTAAATCTTCCCATCTCTATAAACTTCCGCAACAAGCCATTCGGAGAGAGCATTTACAACTGAAACACCAACGCCATGTAATCCACCCGAGACCTTATAAACTCTTTTATCAAATTTCCCACCAGCGTGTAAAACAGTCATGACAACTTCAAGTGCTGATTTCTTCTCTTCAGGATGTATGTCAACAGGGATTCCACGACCATCGTCAAGCACACTGACCGAGCCATCTTTATTTATCGTGACCTCAATATTCTTGCAGAAGCCAGCAAGCGCCTCATCAATGCTATTATCAACAACCTCGTAAACAAGGTGATGAAGTCCTCTTACTCCGACATCTCCGATATACATTGCTGGTCTTTTGCGAACCGCTTCAAGACCTTTTAAAACATGGATTGCTTCGGCTGTATAATCGCTTCCATCTCCATTTACCCGAGAAATTCCAGTCGGAGAAGAAGTTTGAATTTTTTCCTGTTTTTCAAGTTCTATCTTTTTGAGGTCTTTTTCCAATCTTGCTTCTTTTCTTTCTTTTGAAGTTGATTTAACTTCTTTTCTCTTTTTTGCTGCTTTCGTTTTCCCCATTTTAAAATTTACTCTTTGTTTTTAAAATCATAACCAGCATCAATAAAAACGATTTCACGAATTGCCTCTGTTTTAAGTGAATCATTTAGTTTGTTTATTATCTCCCGTCTCATCATAAAAAGATGATGTTTCCACGATGGATTTACAACTTTAACATAGAGAACACCGTTTTCAACTCTTTCAGCAATTGAAACACGGGCTATATATGGACCAACTATCTCAGCCCAGCGACTTACAGCCATTCCCTCTTTGACTTTTCTTTCAACACCGAGATTTCGCAGGATTTTATCCAGCGCCTCTCCAAGCGAAACTGGTTTTCTTCTATGCATCTCTTACAACTCCTGAATTTATAACGAATTTTTTTACCTTAAATTTTTCTTCAAACTTCTTAATCACATCAAAATCAGTTGCAGTTATAAAACTTTGTCCGATGTTCCCGATGATTGAGAGCAATTTTTCCGCTCTTTCAATGTCAAGCTCAGCAAAGACATCATCAAGCAAGATTATCGGAGTTTCAATTTTTTTCTCCTTTAAATAAAAAAATTTTGCAATCGTCAGGGCAACGAGAAATGTTTTAATCTGCCCTTGCGAGGCAAAACGCCTCAACTCATGGGAGTTAATTTTAAAAAGAAACTCATCTCTATGTGGACCAGCGAGCGTAAACCCACGCTTTATCTCATCGGTTCTGTTTTTGCGCAAAATTTCTCTGAAGTTTTCCTTTATCATTTCAATATCGTCGCCTCTTTCTATCTCGGTTATATATTCAATCTCTGCTTTTTCAGTTTCATTAAGTTTTGAATAAGCATCTTTGAAAAATCTGATGAAATCGTTTATAAAATTTTTCCTTCGTAAAATTATTCTGCTTGCGTAATTTACAAATGTCTCGTCCCAGACATCCAGAAGGTCAATTCCCTGCTCAAACTTTATCTCATCGTTTGCTATCGCATTTAAAATTTTGTTTCTTTGCTTCAAAATTTTTTTATAGTCAATGAGCTCATCTGTATAAACTGAACTTACCTGTGCAATTGTAAGGTCAAAAAATTTTCTTCTATCGTCTGGAGAACCCTGTGTGATTTCCTTGCTTCTTGGTGCGAGAATGACGATTGGGAATTTGCTTATCAAAATAGAGAATTTTTCAAGTGGCTCTTTATTTAAAAAAATTTTTTTCCCCTGACCGTTTTCAAAGTTAACTCTGACATTTGCCCTGTGTCCGCTATCAAACTGAAATTGTCCGCTCACTTCAAAAAACTTTGAATTAAAATTTAAAACATATGAATCGGAACTTGCATTAAAACTTTTGCTCAAACAAAGATACGAGATCGCTTCAAGTATGCTTGTTTTACCTTGAGCGTTTCCGCCGAGGATCAAATTTAAATTTTCAGAGAACTCAATCTGCGTGTGTATGTGGTTTCTGAAATTTTTTATCTCAATTGTTTCCAGAATCATAACTTTTTCAAACTCAAACATTTAATCTCATCGGCATAACGAGCATCAAAACCTCTTTATCTTCTGATGTCTCATACGGTTGAGCGATCGCAGCTCTTGTCGGACTTCCAAATTTAAACATAACTCTTTCAGAATCAAGATGCCCAAGTATATCAATGATAAATTTCGCATTAAATGCAATTTCCATCGGTTCGCCGTTATAGGTGCAGTTTAATCTTTCCTTCGCTGAGCCACCAAAGTCAATATCTTCTGCGGATATTTCAACATAGCCAGATGGGTCAAGTGTGAATTTTATTTGATTAGTTGTTGAATTCGCAAAGATTGAAACTCTCTTCACTGTTGAAAGGAAAAGCTCCCGTTCAACCACAAGTTCTTTGTTGTTTTCGTATGGAATTACACTTTCGTAGTTCGGGTATTTCTCATCAATCAATCGTGAGATGATCGTTATGTTTTCAGTTGAAAATTGAATGTGTTTTTCATTTATTGAAATTGAGCATGTGTCTTCATCTTCAATTGATTTTGCTATTATCTGAAGTGTTTTCGCCGGAACTATTACACCATCAGCTAAAACCTTCGTTTTATCAAGACCTTTTCTTGTTATCTTCACAAGACGATATCCATCCGTTGCAACCGCAATTAATTCATTCTCTTTGAACTGGAAAAGAACTCCCATTGTTGCTGGACGAAGTTCCTCTTTTGATGTCGCAAAGATAGTATTCTCAATTATATCTTTCAAAATCTCACCTTTGATCTCAATGCCAGAATCACTTCCTATCATCTCCGGGATTGAAGGAAATGATTCAGATGGCTCGGCTGACATTTTGTATTCCCCGCCTTTATTGGTCGTGATCAGGACTCTCTCCGAGTCAAGCGTTTCAAATCTCAAAAGCAAACCCTCTGGCAGTGCTTTTACAACGCTTGTGAGTTTATCCTCTGGAATTGCAACTGCTCCATCTTCTTCTCCATCCACAGGATCAAGCGTCATCCTAACAGATATTTCAAGGTCAGTCGCTGTAAGATTCAGGGTGTTTCCCTTGAGCTCAAACAAAATATCCTGCAAAATCGGCAATGTTGTTTTTGAGGGGACAACGGTGCTGACCTTTGACAATGCTTCTTTTAACCTGTCGCTTGAAATTGAAAATTTCATCTTCCGCCTCCTGTTTTCGTGGTTTATGAATTTTAAACTGACCTAATTTACCAAATTATCCGATAAAATTCAAGTGAAGGTCGCCAGAATCGTGAAACTTTTACAGAGCTTTTTAATTGAAAATCAATCAAAAACCTCAATTTAATTTGTTATTACAAAATCGTTCCAAATCAGGGTTGCCACTATCACAGATTTTTGTCCGGTTATTTTGCATTTTATAGTTGCAAGGGTTAAATTAGTAAGCCCCGCTTTTAGAGTTCCAGTGTTTAACCCTTGCTTTTTAAGTAGATTAAAAACAAAGTGCAGGATTATTTTATGTTAAAATTTTTTAAAAATAAGTCAGCTTCAAAAAACAAGCCCCGAAGAAAAAATTACAGCAGGGTTGTGAAGAAATCCTTTGAAGCGGGACACCGACTTATCGTTTTTCTTTTCAGTTTAAGTATGGCATTAAGTTGCTCAGGGGTTCATTTAAAAAGTTCATCACCAAATCCCAGGGCTCAAACCCAAGCGGTTGAAACATCTGAAATAAGTCCTTCCTCCGATGAATCAAATTTAGACCCATCGTTAAGGGCGAAAATTCCTGAAAATATAAAAGAATATCTTCCGCTGATAAAAAAATACTCAAAAGTTTACGGATTTGACTGGAGATTAATCATTGCTGTTATTCAGCAGGAATCAAGTTTCAAACACGATGCTGTAAGTCCGAAGGGTGCTTATGGATTTCTTCAGATTATGCCCGAAACAGGGGAAGAATTGGTTCTGACCGTCTCGCATATATATGATTTCAGAACCCCGGAACAGAACATTATAGCCGGGATACATTATCTCTGGACTCAATTCAACAGATTTTATACTAAAGGGATGGATTCGGTTGAATGTTTAAAACTTGCTCTTGCCGCTTATAATGCAGGACCCGGGCGTGTGCTGGATGCTCAACAACTGGCTTTATATCTCGGAGAAGATCCGAATAAGTGGGAAAGCGTAAAAATGACATTGCCCCTTCTTTCGGCTGAATACTACACACTTCACAAATATGTCTGGGAAACGGGTAGACCACGAAGCGGGTATTTCAGAAATTACAGGGAAACCTTGACCTATGTGGAAAAGATAATGCAGAACTACGAGAAGTATAGAAAAATTTTTAAATGAGATAACAAGCAAGGGGCGGTTCTGGAA
>CAZQJI010000006.1:45263-48303 GCA_964593475.1 uncultured Bacteroidota bacterium
GTTCTGGAAACCGCCCCTTTTTATTTTAAATCCCTTTTTCTTTTAATCTTTGCTTTATTATCTCAATCGCTTCTTCATCTGTTATTTTCAACCTTGACCTTGCCATTTTAACCGCCGTCTCAAGCGACTCAACTTTTCCGGTAAGATACAGCCAGATGTGATAACCGAGCCGATTCAAATCATTCGGTTCTTCAGCCGGTATGCCTTCAACGACGGAATAAGCAATTTTTTCAGGGCTTTCAGGCGGGAATTCCTTTACGGATGCCGGGGCTTTTGTCGTCATTTGTCTTTTGAAGTTTTTGCATATTATACAATTTTAAAGTGAAAATTTCAAGTTTTGTCAAGTGTTTGTTAAAATCAAGTTATAACTTTCCTGCTAATTTTAACTTGACTTTTTTGTTTTTTTTATTATCTTTTAACTAGAAAATTAAGTATTGAGCGAGGTGAATTTAAGGTGAGATTATTGAAATTAACTCCTGTCAAAACACAAGAGCAAGAAGACTACTGTCAACTAGGGGGTTGTTATACGGGTTGGCCAGAGTGTGGTTTATATCGTTGTGATGATATATTATGGGGGGATACTATTTGGTGTTTTGGAAATGCTTACGGATATTGTGATGCCCCATACCCACCCGGAGGAAGTGGGCTTTGTCCTTTACACATTATTGTTTCGGGCTCCATTGTGGGGCTTCTTCATGGTCTGGGTGTTATAGGGAATACGGTTGTATAGTTGGATTTTGTTTTTGCGGTTCTCCATAAAAGTCAAATAAATTTAACAATGGGGTGAGGAACTATGAAGAGGTATTTATTTTTGTTGATTTTTTTACTTTTGGGTTGTGCTCAAAAAGATGATGTTCGGATACCCTCGCAGATAACGGCTCCTCAGGTGGAACTACTTAAGGGGCAACAAAAAATTGTTCTTTCGGACGCTTGGGAAAGAGATTCTTTAATTATCAAAGAATTTATGCGAAAGTATGAAATTACACCTATTTATGAAGTTGAGAAAGATAGGGTAAAGCTTCAAATAAGAATCAATAAGTTAAAAGAACTCACATCAGCAAACGAAGTAAAGGCAAATCCCGTTCTTAAATTTTGGCTTAATGTTTCAATTGCTAATTCATTGCTTGAATTGTCCAGTTTGGGTGATTCATCAGGGGTATATGAAGCTGAGGAGAGATTAGTTGAATCATTAAAGGTTATACCGCCCGAATTTAAAAAGGATATATTCTGGGTTAACATGTTTCTTGGGCATATTTATGTTTATACAGGTAGATTGGATAAATCGTTTGAGACATTCTCAAATCTGATTGAAGGTGAGGGGGATAAGCGTTTGAAAATTCAAGCTGTTCGCGCTTTATATGGAGCAGTGTTAGAATTTTGTAAGGGTGATGTTAATAGACCAGAAATTTTAAAAGTTGCAAATTATTTTTTAAACTTGAAATCAAAATACGACGACGAGATCGGCTTTATGGCTGGAGTTAACCTGTGCGATTATTACACCCGTAGAAATGAAATTGATAAATCAAAGGAAATAGTTGAAGAACTAAAGTCAAAGATTGATAGATTTAGTAAGTATCCCGAGTTAGATAATTATCTTAAAATTTGTCAGTTAAAGTTGCAAAAAGCACAATAGATTGCCTTATCCATTTAGACAACACCTTTGTCTTATATTAGATGGGGAAGTTAGGTTTTTCGTAATAATTAACTTAAATTTTATCTTGAAATTTGACAGGCGAAATTGAAAACTAATTTCTCAAAAATTAAATAGATGGCAAAGAAGGTATCTTTCTACACAATAGGGTGCAAGTTAAATTTTGCCGAGACATCAACGATAGGTGAGGAATTTATAAAGCGTGGCTTTGAAATTGTTGAATTTGGCGAACCATCGGATGTTTGCGTTATAAATACCTGTTCGGTCACTGAAAACGCAGATAGAGATTGTAGGAGGATTGTCAGAAAGGCATTGAAGATTTCGCCAAATGCGTTTATTATAGTCACTGGCTGTTATGCTCAACTTCGTCCTGAGGAAATTGCACAAATTGAAGGCGTTGATTTGATTCTTGGCTCAAATGAGAAATTCAAAATTTTTGACTATGTTGGGGATTTCCAAAAAAATTACCACGCTCAGATCTTTGTCTCACCTATAGATGAAGTTGATGAATTTCATATCGCAAGTTCAACGCCTGCGTCGGATCGCACGAGGGCATTTTTAAAGGTTCAAGATGGATGTGATTACAACTGCTCATATTGCACAATTCCCCTCGCACGGGGTGAAAGTAGAAGCCCAGAGATAAATGTCATAATTGAAAGAGCGAAAACACTTGCACAACTTGGTTATAAAGAGATTGTGTTAAGTGGTGTAAATGTCGGAGATTATGGAAGAAAAATCGGGACAAATTTATTTGAACTTGTTAAAAAACTTGAAAAAATTGACGGCATTGAAAGGATACGTGTTAGCTCAATTGAGCCGAATTTGTTAAGCGAGGAGATGATAGATTATTTTGTAAATTCTGAGAAAATTTGCAATCATTTTCATATTCCGCTGCAGAGTGGGAGCGATGAAATTTTGCGCAAGATGAGACGAAGGTATAATACGGAACTTTACAAAAGAAGGATTGAATACATAAAATCAAAAGATCCTGATGCCTGCATCGGAGCTGATGTCATTGTTGGTTTCCCTGGCGAAACAGAGAAGAATTTTGAAGAAACATATAATTTCATAAACGAACTTCCGATCTCTTATCTTCATGTTTTCACTTATTCCGAAAGACCAAATACTGACGCTGTAAATTTACCCGGCAAAGTCCCGATGGATGAGAGATATAGAAGAAGTGAGATACTGCGAAATCTCGGATTAAAGAAGAAAATCGCTTTTTATAGACAAATGATCGGAAAAACTTTAGAT
This sequence comes from uncultured Bacteroidota bacterium, assembly GCA_964593475.1. Classification (GTDB taxonomy): domain Bacteria; phylum Bacteroidota; class Ignavibacteria; order Kryptoniales; family Kryptoniaceae; genus Kryptonium. Next base: position 48,169 of record CAZQJI010000006.1, read on the forward strand.
GTCCTCTGGGAAGCGGAAGTTAAAGATGGAATGATGTTTGGATTTACGAAAAATTATGTTAAGGTGAAGATCCGATACGAACCATCGCTTGTAAATCAAATCGTTCCTGTTAAAATTGTAAATGTTGAAGAGATT
>CAZQJI010000006.1:48403-53299 GCA_964593475.1 uncultured Bacteroidota bacterium
AGAGAAAAGTATCAGGGCAATAGAGAAGCGATGATGAAAGCAACCCGTGAGAGGTGGGAAAAAATTGACAGGGAAATTGAAGCAGTTCTTACAAAAGAACAAAAGAAAAAGTATGAGCAGATAAAGAAAGAGAGACAGGAGAGGATGAGAGAGTGGCGTGGGAGATCAAGATAAATTTTTCATCTCAATTCCAAGCCCGAAAATAGCGAAGTCGTATTTTACGGGGTCTTGTGGATCAAATTTTTTGAGATTGAATGTGATCTCTTCTGCGGTCTTCCATGAATCGGTTTTTCTTTGAGTTAATCCAAGCGCTCTGGAAATTTTTGAGACATGTGTGTCAAGTGGGATAATTAGTTTTGATCTGTCAATCTCGCCCCAGAGTCCGACATCAACTAAATCTTTTCTAACCATCCATCTCAAAAACATATTTAATCTTTTACACGGGCTGTTTTTCTCGGGGTCTGGCAAAAGTCCATTTACACTTTTTGGAATATCGTTTAACTTTGGTGGCGGATCAAATGATAAAATCTCTTTCACAAATCCGGAAAGCGCCTGCTTTATCGTTGTTTGTTTCTCATCATAATATTTCAGAAAAAGATTTTTTAAACTCCCGTATTTTTCAAGTGTTTGCTTCAAAAGATAAAAAATCACAAGTAAATCCTTCCCTTCAATGTTTCTATATGCGAAATGCACAAAATTGCTCAAACTTTTCTCATACCAGAACGGGTCAAAGTTTAAAATAAATTCATAAGGTTTATTTTCCATCAGATCAAATAGTTTTTCATTGCTTAACAAAATTATCTTCCTGTTTCCCATTGCAAGAAGTGACGCAATAAATCCAGCAATCTCCATATCCTGTGGATTTGAAAAGCGATGAACAAACTTTATCGGGTCTGAATTGATAAAATCAGGTGTGTTGTATTTTGTAAAGAGCCAGTCAAGATAATCTTTGAGCGATGGGAATTCAGGTGGTATGGTGATTTTCATATCACCCTTGAATATTCGTTTAGTTTTAATTTCCAAACTTTTACACCGCAGAATCTTTCTCCCTCAGGGCAAATTGGTTTAATTCCAGCGAGGTCTCGTATTGAGCACGGGGGAAGGAGAAATTGTCCGATTTTTGGATGAACTTCTGAAATTTGTTTCACTTCTTCAACGGAGGCACGCCATATCTCTTCCTGTGCGTTGTAACAAAGTCGCATCGCGTATTTATGGTGAAGATTTAAAAGGTCTCCCGATTCTGTAAATCTTACGCTCACAGCGTTGGGCAAGAGATAAAAAGCGAACTCATCTTTGACGCCGAGTTTCTTCAATTTCCAGATGTTATCCCATATTTTATTCATTGTTTCAGTGTAAAGTTTTAAAGCGTCTTCGTTTTGATAAATTAAATTAGGAGTTATAAAATCGGGTTCGTCATAAACTTGACAGATCAAAATCGGTCTTGAAGCAGGCGTCATGCGATGTCTTTGATCCTGGGAGTCAGCGGTGTGGCTTAACTTTTTTCTAAATGTGTAAGAGATGTGGAACATTGCCCTTGAAATTTTGCTATGTGTTGTCAAAACAAGAGATTCAGCGAGAATTTTGTTTAAATTCGGGTTCAACACGAGATTTATCGCTTCGTCATCACTTAACATATTTGATGGCAAGCCGAAAATTTCCCTTACAGAGTCCGCAAGGACTTTCTCCGCATTGGGTTTATAATCAATCAAACGAGATATGTTCCCATTTAAAGATTCGTCAAATTCTTTCGCAAATTCTTTTGCTGATCTATTTTCAGAGAAATTTTTGATTACATTAAATTCCGTTAATTCTTCTTCATCAATTGGTTTTTCAAGGACGATTCCGTAATTAGGATCAACTTTTAATATCTCGCTTATCATTTTCTCAACGACCAATTTTTGCTCAAGCGGAATATCAAATAGATTACAGATTTTGTAATATCTCAAAACTGTTATCGCACTTACGGTGTGATACAAATATGCAAATGTCGCAACTGGCAAAACATAACGAGCGACTTCTTGGGCTTTTCGTTTTATATCTTTTTTATATTTTTCGCCGTTAAATTTCCTCGCTGGAAATCTCTTGAAGTATTCTTCTTCTGCAACTGGTATGAGAATTTCTGTCAATTTTTTGTAAATCTCGTTCTGGTATTCAACCGTTGATGTGTAAATTTCAAGAGATTCACCTTTTAGTGGCGGGATGAAATAATTTCCCGGTTTTACTTCAACATATCTTTGTGAGACCTGTTCTGAATTATAAAATGGGTGGCTGTGAAGAAATGACCAGATGAAATGCCGTGATACATTTTCAATTGCGAACTGAAAATGAGCATGTTGAAATGTTGTGTGATGTCCCGCTTGATATATGCTTTTTGCTAAGTCAATGTATTTGTTAAGGTCAATTTCATCATCTTTAATTATACCCCTGGATGAATAGCAGGTTCTTGCGGTCGCGATTACATTTTTAAATGAGTTGGGGAAATACTTTACCAGCTTTACAACTGGTTCCGGAGAAAGTGGTTTATCTGACATATTTTGATTTTTGCGTTTTTTGATTTAAGCCCTGAAAAAGCACAGAATAAATTTGCCTTTAATTTACCATCGCTTGAGTAAAAAGTCAAACAAGATAGGGGATAAATCTTTTCGTTTTGCTTGCATATTCAAGATATGCTTCACCGTAGATAGCTGTTAATTCCTTTTCTTCCTGTAAAGCAAGCCAGATATACGCTGCGGTAAGAATTGGCCATAAAATTAAAGTTATAATTGAAGGCCAGTGTATCAACCATCCAAGTGTAAATAGAAAAATTCCCGTGTATTGTGGGTGACGGATAAATTTATAAATTCCATCTGTGACGAGTCCCTCAGCTTTGTGTATTTTTGCCCAGCCAATTGAGATAAGAACAACGCCTAAAATGCTAATTAAAGTCCCGATTTTTGCGGGAAGATGTCCAAATGTTTCAAAGTATTTTCTTGCTATGACGGGAACATCAAAAATTGGTGAAAGTATGAATATAACAAGTGGCCAGCCGAACATTTCAGTCATCAATGCGATTACAAAGGCGATGAAAGCAGTTTTGCTTTTCCAGATGCCCTTTGTCGGTTTTCTGTATGTCAACAAACCGAGGAAAGCCAGAACTATGGCAATGTTAATTAAAATCAGTCCAGCAGTTCCGAAATTTTCTCTAATCCATCTTACAGAAGCAGGAGCCCCGTGATGTGGTGAGAGTTCAAAACCATAGATTAGAAGAAATCCCATAACTCCGACAATTCCGAGATAATTTAAAATTTTTCTCATCTCCAGCACCTCCGTTGTTTTTGTTGAATTTATGAAGAAAATAACAAGCAAAGCAAGAATATGATTTTTCACTCCAAAACAAGGTTGATAAGAAAGTTTGCATTGCTTAAATTTAGTGTGTGATTTGAAAATTTAAACAAAATAAAAAATCAAAACATGCACACAATCTTTACATATTTCCTCGGTCCGAAGGGAGAAAATTTTGATCTTTTTAGAAGGTTGATAAACAAAGCGATTGACTGGAACAGAAAATGGCGTGAAAATTTTTTTGATGATGATACGATTTATCCGGAAAATTTTTTTGAGTCGGAAATTTTCAAAGCCGAGTCAGAAAAACTTGATAAGATTTTTGATGAATTTTTGAAACGGCTTGAAAAAAATTTGCCATATTTTCATCCCAGATATTCAGCACAGATGCTAAAAGATCCATCAATTCCGGCATTGCTTGGATACTTTGCAATTATGATGACAAATCCAAACAATCACGCTTATGAAGGTGGACCTGTGACGACGGAGATGGAGATGGAAGTTGTTGATGATCTTTTAAATCTCGTTGGTTTTAAAGAGGGCTGGGGACATTTGACAAGTGGTGGGTCGCTTGCAAATCTTGAGGCGCTCTGGGCGGTGAGAGATTTCAGAAAAGATGGCATCGCAGTTTTTTCAAAAGGTTCTCATTATTCTTGGAAGAGAATTTGCTCAATCTTGAAGGTTGATTTCGTTGAAGTTGATGTTGATGAAAATTACAGAATTGATTTAAACCAGCTTGAAGATGTTTTGAAAAATGGCAAGGTTATGTTTGTGATGGCGAATTTTGGGACAACAGGCGTTGGAGCGGTTGATCCAGTTGTTGAGATTTTGAGGTTAAAAGAAAAATATGGTTTTCATCTTCACATTGACGCAGCGTATGGTGGATATATGCGAAGTTTGATAATTGATGAAAATGGTAGTTTGATTGATTTTTCAAAAGTTGAAGCTCCATTGAAAAAATTTGTCTATGATAATTTAATTGCAATGTCTGAGGCAGATTCAATCACAATTGATCCGCACAAACACGGTCTCGTGATGTATGGCGCTGGTGGAGTTTTATATAAAGATGAAAACTTGAGACAGGTTATACTTAACACTTCACCTTATACCTATCATAAGAAGGATAAACCTAACATCGGGATGTTTCAACTTGAGGGCTCAAGACCGGGCGCATCTGCAGGGGCTGTGTGGCTTGTGCATAGAGTTATACCGCTTAACAAAAATGGCTTTGGGAAAATTTTATCTCAAACTCTTAAAACAGCAAATTATTTCTACAACAAAATTGAAAATCTCAACGGGTTTGCATCTGTAACCGAGCCAGATCTTGATATATTCTGCTTTTACAGGCACGATGGGAGTTTGAAATTGAGCGAAATAAATGAGAAGACGCTGAAAATTTACAACAACCTGTCTGTTGAAAATCCAGGTGCGAAATTTATCCTGTCAAAATTTGTAATTGATCCATCAACCGCAAAAAGGATTAATCCAAGATTTGAAATAGATGATAGCTCGCTTAACACATTAAGAAGTGTTTTCATAAAGCACTGGAACACATTGAGTGAGAGGATAAACTAT
>CAZQJI010000006.1:53399-55623 GCA_964593475.1 uncultured Bacteroidota bacterium
TCCCATGCGTTTTTCGTTGATATTTCATCATAGTTTGATTTGTTGTTCGGGTTCATAAATGCGTGATTTACGCCGGGATAGATTTTTACTTCAATTTTTTTACCAAGTTTTCTCATTCTTTCCTCAAAATTTTTCACCGCTTCCGGCGGTATTCCTCTGTCTTTTTCCGCGAAGATTCCAAGTATTGGTGCGTTAATTTTTTCAAGTTGTTTTTCGTCTTCAACGAGTCGTCCATAGCAAATTACACCTGCTGTAAAGTCAGGTATTTCAATTAAACTTCTTAACGCAAATCCACCGCCCATGCACCATCCAATTATTCCAATTTTATCTGGCAAGACATCGCCTCGTGATTTAAGATATTCAACCGCTGATTTTATATCTCTTACAACTACATCGGGAGATAATGATTGCATATAATTTCTTGCTTCTTCCGGGGTTTTAGCGAGTTTTCCACGATACAGGTCAACTGCAATTGAGACATATCCTTTGCTTGCAAATCTTATCGCATTTTCTTTTTCCCAGTCCGTGAGTCCCCACCATTCGTGAATTAACACAATTGCTGGAAATTTGCCCTCAACTTTTGGAATGGCAAGAAAAGCAGGAATTTCTTCGTCCCCGCTTTTGAGCTTTATCATTTGAATTCCAACATTTAACTTCTTTTCCTGTGTAAATGCCAGAATCGTGAAGATAATTGAAAGAATCATTGCAATGACGAGAAGAAAGAAAATTTTATCAAACATTGATTTTGTCCCCTTTATGTTTGAGTTAATGGAAGTTTGATCGTGATGGTTGTTCCTTTTCCGAGTTCGCTTTCAACGAATATATCACCTTTATGTTCGGTCACGATTTTTTTCGTTATAGCCATTCCAAGTCCTGTTCCGTGTTTTTTTCCGTATGTGACGAATGGTTCAAAAAGTTTTCTCTTTACTTCCTCAGGCATTCCTTTGCCTGTGTCTGTAAATTGCATAAAGAAGAAGTTATCCTCACGCCATGTTTTAACTATAAATTTGCCACCATCGGGCATTGCATCTCTTGAGTTGTGAGCGATGTTGAAGACGACACGGGTCATTTTATCAACATCAATTTCAACTTCGTCATCAAATTCAAAATTTTTTACAATTTCAATTTTATTCCTTTCAAAATCTCTTGCTAAAAATGCTATAACACCATCAAGAAAGTCACCGAGTTTAATTTTTGAAAAGTTCAAACTCGTCACTCCTCTTGAAAAATCAAGTATTTCCTGAGCCATGTTTACAAGTCGGTCAATTTGCCTTATGACTTCATCAACAAGTTGGATAGCTTCCCCTTCACCGATTTTTTTCCGTAAAACTTGAGCATACGCTTTTATTGTTGTCATCGGATTTTTTATGTCGTGGATTATTGAGCTTGCCATTCGTCCAATAACCGCAAGCCGTTCGTTATTGACAAGCTCCTGAGCCATTTTTGCATTTTGAATTGCAATTGAAGCGTGGATTGAAAGCGCATCAAGCATCTCTTCATCTTTTTTTGTAAAGATTCCATCTTTTTTGTTTATAAGCTGGAAGACACCAACTATTTTGTTGCTCTTATCTTTTATGGGATGACAAAGCATCGTTTTGGTTCTATAACCGGTTTTCCTGTCAACTTCTGGATTAAATCTCGGATCCTGATAAGCATCAATAAGATTTATCGTTTCTCCTGTCTGGGCTACATATCCGGCGATCCCTTTACCTATAGGAAGTCGTATTTCCCTGATCTCATCGCCTTGCAGAACTTTTGACCAGAGTTCACCTGCTAATTCATCAACTAAATAAACAGTTCCTCTATCTGCATTTGTGATCTCAAGTGCGATTTCAAGTATGATTTTTAAGAGTTCATCAAGCTGAATCGTTGAATTAACACGCTTCGTTATCTCAATTAAGTAATTTAATTTATTGACCTGTTCAGTCATCTCTTTCTCGTAGTTCAAAAAGTCCTTCAAAATTTTCTCGTTTGAAACCCTCAGTCTTATGCTTAGCTCTTTTGCTATATTTATGAGAATTTGCGGGTGGAGATGTATAAGTTTTTCAAAATAGTTTGCTGGTATTGACATTATTTCGCAATCGGTTAATGCAACTACGCTTGCAGACCTAGGATGAAGATCAATCAATGCCATTTCCCCAAAGAAATCACCTTCACTCATTTCAAATAAAATTTTCCCAGCTGAATCTGCAAGTTTTAAAACTTTTACATTCCCCTTCAAAAG
>CAZQJI010000006.1:55723-65674 GCA_964593475.1 uncultured Bacteroidota bacterium
AAATTTTAACTTATTTCGCAAAGATAGTGCTGTGTGTCCGTTCATCGTGTAGTTTTCAAGCAAATGTTTTTTCATTTCATCAATTGTTTTGAATTTAAACCAGTCAAGGAATGTTTTTGAGCCGATGCCATCACGACATTCAATAAATGAAAACATCGTTCCACCTTCTTTAAGGATATAATGCGAGTGATGGATTGATTTGTGCGACTGGATAAAGTTAACATCTTTCGGGAAACCGCCAGCGCTTGAGATCACGAAATCAAATTTTTCTTTCGTTTTTATCGTGAAAAATTTTTTGAGGAATTCAACGCCGACTTTATGTGATGAAATGACATCGCCAAAAAAAGAAGCACAGATTTTGTCGCTTTCATCAAGGATGACGCCAAGGTGCAGAACTTTAAGTCCTGTGATTTTGAACGCTTCAACTATGTCTTCATAAACGGGATTTCCGTCAAGTTTTAAATTTGTTGCGTTGGGGTTAATGTCGCCGTCGGGGGTTAATGTAAGTTTATGGTTTTGTATTGCAGTTTTATATGAAGCAACGCCGGGAATTAACATTTTCGCACCGCCACCTGCACCAGCGAAATAATGATGTGTGATTGAACCGACAAGGATAATTTTGTCTGCTTCAGATACAAGTTTATTCAATAAAATTTCTGTCCCTCTATTTGTTTTGCCAAAGTAAGCAAAGTTTCCATCATGCGCATCGTGTTCAAAAATTTCAAAGTTGTTGTAAATTTCATCTCCGAGAATTTCTCTTTTTTCAGATTCGCTTTGTTTCGCGTGAGTTCCATTCGCAAATAAAATTTTTATGTTTGATTTTTTGATTCGTTCAAACACAACCTTCAAAACGAAATCAACTTTTGCTTTGCGTGTTTTATCCGGGACGATGATCAAAATTTTATCGTTCGGGCTGATGAAGTTTTCAAGTTTCGGTGAGTCAATTGGATTGTCAAGTGAAAGTGTTAAGGTTTCAAGTTCGTCATTTTGAGGTGGTTTTATTTCCGGGGTTAGAATTTTTGCGTGGTTCGGGATTTCAATTTCAAGTTCTTTTTTGCCGTATTTGATTTTTATTTGGCTCATGGTCAGTTAAAATTTTCTATTCATAAGTGTTGCTGCAAAAGCTGCTCCAAAGCCGTTGTCAATGTTTACAACCACAACCCCTGGAGCGCAGGTGTTAAGCATCGTCAGGAGTGGAGCAAGACCGTTGAAATGCGCACCATATCCGATGGAAGTTGGAACTGCTATGACTGGCACGGAAACGAGACCGCCCACAACGCTTGGCAAAGCTCCTTCCATGCCTGCGATGACAATTATCACGCTTGCCCCTTTCAATTTCTCAAAATTTAAAAACAACCTGTGTATCCCGGCTACCCCGACATCATACAGAACTTCAACATCGTTTCCAAGGATTTCGGCGGTGACCCTTGCTTCTTCTGCAACGGGAATGTCAGCTGTTCCAGCGGTGATGATTAAAATTTTCCCCTTTTTATCGTCCTTTTTTGGCTCTTCTCGGATTACGGTGATAGTTCTTGCAAGTTCATTATATTTGGCATCTTTAGCAATTTTCTTAACAGCTTTGAAATGTTCAACGCTTGCTCTTGTTGCAAGGAGTAAATTTGACCTTTCAAGAATTCTTTTTGCTATCTCCTGGACCTGTTCTGGAGTTTTCCACTGGCAGAGTATGACCTCCGGGAAGCCATGTTTTATCGTTCTGTGGTGATCAACTTTCGCAAAATCTATGTCTTCAAACGGAAGCCAGCGAATTTGGTTTATAAATTCATCAACCCCGATTTTTCCATCTTTGTAATCTCTCAAAAGCTGTTCAATTTTTTCTCGCATATAGATTTTGAATTTCTTGAAGATTTATTTTCGCTGAAATTAGAAGATTTCCATTTTTATTTTCTATCCATAAAGTTGAATCCCCAAAGATATCACCGGCACCTTTATCTGGTGTAAAGAACAAAACATCAATTATATTTGCGAGCCAGATTCCGGCGGTTATCCCGATAAAAAGATTTCTTCGTTTATAATCTTTATCAATGTCGGATTTGACCTGCAACATTTCCTGCCATATCTGGTCTGCCTTTTCCCAGTTCATCGTGCTTTGATATTGAATTTCAAGGTTTTCAAGTCGCTCATTCCCACCCACGAGATTGTTCTCGGAAACAATCGCTGTGACAAGCGAACCAAAAGCAGATATTGTGAAAATCGCCCCTTTTAACTTATGTCCAAGGTAAAATTGACCAGCCCCGGGGATAAAGGTTGAATAAATTAATGCAGTTATTTTTCTTTTTGATTTTAAATCTCTGATTGGGTCAGAAGTAATTTTTTCGGTTTGATAATTTTCAAATTGGGCGAGTAAAAATGTGTGTCCGAGGAGCAGAACGATCAAAGTTCTTTTAAGCATATAACGGGCAAAGTTTATTTTTATTTGCGAAATCACAAATTAAATTTAAAAACTTCAGTGAAAAATTAAAACCTGAGGATGTGGAAATCTTGGAACTTGAAATTTGATTTGTAGTTATTTATATTAAAAGCAGAAAAACAAAATTTCGGAGATTGAGATGAAGCGAGCAATTCTTGTTTTAACCGCAACAATTCTTTTGGTTTCGTTGTCATTTTCCCAGTTTAAAGAGCAAATTGAGACGAAGCCAGATGTTTATCAATCAATTATACAGGGCGGGCAAAGAAGTTATTTGGGATTTTTCAATCCCGCTAACTTATTTATGCGTCATACTTTCTCTGTTTCATATTTGAGCATAGGTGGGAAAGGAATGATGATAAACTCGTATACAAACTCAATCTTTTATAGATTTTCTGACAATTTGAATTTGCAAGCGGATATAAGTTTGGTTAATTCGCCGTTTAGCTCATTTGGGCAAGGTTTTCAGAAGGGGATAAACGGGATTTACATAAATCGCATTGAGTTGAATTATCGTCCGTTTGAGAATATGTTGATAAACATCCAGTATCGTCAAGTTCCGTTTTATTACTATCCGTATTATTACCGCTGGTGAGGTCGTGTGGAGTTTTTGAATGTGCGTTGATGTCCTTATTTTTCTCATTTTATGTTTTCCTGCCGTAGGAAATTATTGAGTTTCATTTGGTGAATATCTGGCACGGGGTTTGCTAAATTTTTGTTTGAAAGTTAACATAATATAGATGTGAAATGAATCAACATAAAAGTTTTTATCTTGCACCTGATGATTTAAACAAGGTTTTTGATTACTTCAAGTCCAGGGGGTATAAAATTTTGGGTCCAACCGTTAGAGACGAAGCCATTGTTTATGATCAAATTGAAAGTATTTCTGACCTTCCTGTCGGCTGGGGCGATGAGCAAGCGCCCGGGTCTTACAGATTGAAAAAAAGAAATGATAATGCTTTCTTTGGGTATGTTGTTGGACCGCATTCGTGGAAGAAGTTTCTTTTCCCACCGATTTTAACTCTGTTTGAGGCAAAGCGTGAAAATGGAAGATTTAAAATTTATCCTCCCGACCTACCGGATGAAAAATATGTTTTCGTCGGAGTTAGAGCGTGTGAGGTTTCTGCAATTTTAATCCAGGATAAAATTTTCGGTGGTGGTCAATATACTGATCCGAATTATATCAGAATAAGGGAGAATGTATTTTTAATCGCTGTAAATTGCACGGAGCCGGGGGATAACTGTTTTTGTTCTTCAACTGGGACAGGACCTCGTGTTTTGACAGGATATGATGTTCTTTTGACGGAGGTTATTCGTGATGATTGGCATTATTTTATCGCTGTTGCTGGTTCTGAAAAGGGGAAAGAGGTGTTTGAATCGTTTGGTTTCAGAGAAGCGGAGGAATTTGAAGTTGAAGAGGCAGAAAAAGAAGTTAATGAGGCGATTAACAAGTTTAAGAGAAGCGTTGATTTAACAGATTCGGTTGAAATTTTACAAAATAGTTATGAGGATCCGCTCTGGGATAGGATTTCGGAAAAATGTCTTACCTGTGGAAATTGCACGATGGTTTGTCCAACCTGTTTTTGCAATACTATAGAAGATGTGACGGATTTAACCGGACAAGTCGCTAAGAGAGTGAGACGATGGGATTCATGCTTTACAATGGATTTCTCTTATATCCACGGTGGAAGCGTCAGATATTCTGTTATGTCAAGATATAGACAATGGATGGTTCATAAACTTTCAACCTGGAAAAATCAGTTTGGAATGCTTGGATGTGTTGGTTGTGGTAGATGTATAACCTGGTGTCCGGTTGGTATTGACATCGTGGAGAATTTTAAATTATTTAAAGAAAGCACGGTAAAATTTTAAAATCTAAAAAGAAGATAAAGCCATGGCAGTTGAAACATTAGAAAGGTTACTTGTAGAACACCCGTTTTTTAAGGGCTTAAAAAAGGAATATCTTGATTTGATAGTTGGGTGTGCTAAAAATGTTTTTTATAAGCCGGGGGAATTCATATTTCGTGAAGGTGAGGAAGCGAACGAGTTTTATGTGATACGTGATGGTAAGGTCTCGCTTGAATTTTCTTCACCCGGAAAGGAGCCGATAGTTATTCAAACACTTGAAGATGGAGAAGTTCTCGGCTGGTCTTGGCTTGTCCCACCGTATTACTGGCATTTCAGCGCAAGGGCGATTGAGCCAACGAGAGCAATTGCGCTTGACGGTAAATGTTTGAGAACAAAATGTGAGGAAGACCATAACCTTGGTTATGAACTTTTAAAAAGGTTTGTGACAATAGTTGAACAGCGTTTACAAGCAACAAGAATACAATTACTGGATTTATATGGAGTTAAGTGAAAAAGAAATCATCGTCGTTGAAAAAAATCCAATGCTTCCTCAAATTTTTCAAGTTCGTTCAAGGAAGCAAGAAACATCCGACACTTTTACACTTGAACTTGAGCCGGTTGAACCTGAAACCGAATTTATTTTTAAGCCCGGACAATTTAACATGCTTTATGTTTTCGGAGTCGGTGAGGTTCCGATATCAATCAGTGGTGATCCAGAAAAAGTTTCCCGCATAACTCACACAACCCGGATGGTTGGAACTGTGACAAAAGCAATGGGGAAATTGAAAAAAGGAGATTTAATCGGCGTGAGAGGTCCTTTTGGTTCAAGCTGGCCAGTTGACAGATGTTCTGACTGTGATATTGTAATAGTTGCAGGTGGTATAGGACTTGCTCCATTAAGACCCGCAATTTATTATATCCTCAGGCACAGAGAAAATTATAACAGGGTAATTTTGCTTTATGGGGCGAGAACTCCGGGTGATATACTTTACAAGCATGAGATTGAAAAATGGAAATCAAGATTTGATTTTGAGGTTTATGTCACGGTTGACAGGGGAACAAGCGGATGGAAAGGCAATGTTGGAGTCGTGACGACTTTAATTCCACGAGCTCCTTTTGATCCTCAAAATGCAATTGCTTTTGTTTGTGGTCCTGAGATAATGATGCGATTTACGGCCCTTGAACTTATCAAAAGAGGCGTGAGTGAGGACAATATATTCATCTCTATGGAGAGAAATATGAAGTGTGGGATCGGGTTATGTGGACATTGTCAGTTTGGACCTGTGTTTATTTGCAAGGATGGACCTGTTTTTAGTTATAGTCAAGTTAAAAATTTGATATTTAAGCGGGAGATTTAAAGATGAGGACAAGAAAGCCGAAAATTGCCGTCTGGAAATTCGCTTCATGCGATGGATGTCAGTTGAGTTTGCTTGATTGCGAAGATGAATTGCTTGATGTCGTTGGTGCTGTTGAAATAGCGTATTTCCTTGAGGCGTCAAGAGCAACGGTTTCTGGACCATACGATATCTCCCTTGTTGAGGGCTCAATCACAACTCCGCACGATGCGGAAAGGATTCACAAGATAAGAAAAGTTTCAAAGTATCTCATAACAATTGGTGCGTGTGCAACTGCAGGAGGAATTCAAGCGTTGAGGAATTTTAAAAATGTTAAAGAGTTTATTTCAATCGTATATGCGAATCCATCATACATTGAAACATTAAGCAAATCAACGCCGATTGCGGATCATGTTTTTGTTGATTTTGAACTTCGTGGTTGCCCGATAAATAAATATCATTTGATTGAAGTTATAAGTGCATTTTTAAGCGGGCGAAAGCCAAACATCCCAACATACAGCGTTTGTATGGAGTGCAAGCGAAATGGCAATGTGTGTGTTATGGTTTCAAAGGGTGTGCCGTGTCTTGGTCCTGTTGTGCAAGCAGGATGTGGAGCTATATGTCCCTCCTACAGCAGAGGTTGTTATGGATGTTTTGGACCCAAGGAAACGCCCAATGTTTTTGCCCTGTCAGAACATTTCGTGAAAATTGGTCTTAAGTCCGCTGATATAGTCAGGGTTTTAAGAAACTTCAACTCTTATGCTGAACCATTCAGAAAAGGGAGTGAAGCATATGAAAGATAAAGTAATCAAAGTTGATTATTTAGCCCGTGTTGAGGGCGAAGGAGCACTTTATGTCAAAGTTAAAAATGGTTATGTCGTAGATGTTAAATTGAAAATTTTTGAACCACCGAGATTTTTTGAAGCGTTTCTTCGTGGAAGAAGTTTTATGGAAGTTCCTGATATAACCGCAAGGATCTGCGGAATTTGTCCGGTTGCGTATCAAATGAGCTCCGTTCATGCAATTGAGAGCATTTTTGATGTTAAGCCGACGAAACAAATTCGTGAGTTGAGAAGATTAATTTACTGCGGTGAATGGATTGAGAGCCACGCTTTGCACATTTTTATGCTTCATCTTCCCGATTTCTTTGGTTACGATGATGTCATTCAAATGTCAAGGCAATATCCGGATCTCGTCAAAAAAGCACTTCGCTTGAAGAAGATCGGCAATGAGATTGTGCGAGTAATTGGAGGTAGAGAAATACATCCGATAAATGTCAGAGTTGGAGGGTTTTACAAAGTTCCGAGGAAAAATGATTTAAAAAAGCTTGAAGATGATTTAAAATGGGCAAGGGATTTTTCAATTGAAGCTGTCAAATTCCTTTCAAATCTTGATTTTCCGGAGTTTGAGCAAGATTATGAATTTGTTGCATTAAGTCATCCGGATGAATATCCGTTTAATGAAGGGAGAATTGTTTCAAATAAAGGACTTGATATTTCGGTTAATGAGTATGATAGTTATTTCATTGAAGAGCATGTTCAACATTCAAACGCTTTACATTCAAAGATTCTTGGAAGAGGCGCTTATTTCGTCGGACCACTTGCGAGATTTAATTTGAATTTTGATAAACTTTCACCACTTGTGAAGGAGGTTTCTCTTGATGTTGATTTTAAGCCCATTTGTAAAAATCCATTCAAAAGCATAATTGCAAGAGCTGTTGAAACGCTTTATGCGTGCGATGAAGCATTAAGGATAATTTCTGAATATGAAGAGCCGGAAAAACCATTTGTTGAGTTCAGCGTTAAGCCAGGCATCGGATATGGTTGCACAGAAGCACCGAGAGGAATTTTGTATCATAGATATAAAGTTGATGAGAAAGGTATAATTCTTGACGCAAAGATTGTCCCGCCGACATCACAGAACTTGAAAATGATGGAAAGCGACTTGTGGAAATTCACCGCAACTTATCTGAATTTGCCCGAGGATGAACTTACCTGGAAGTGCGAGCAGGCGATAAGGAATTATGACCCGTGCATTTCGTGCGCAACTCACTTTTTAAAACTTTACATTGAGAGAGAATAAGACGGAAAGGAAAATTTTGATTGTTGGCGTCGGGAATTTGTATCGTGGAGATGACGCTGTCGGAATTTTAGTGGCGAGATATTTCAGAAGATTTTTTAATCACGATGTCAGGATAATTGATGTTGATATAACTTTTGAAGATTTAATTTCAGAATGGAAAAATTTTGATCTTGTTATCTTGATTGATGCGGTTAAATCAGGCGATGAAGCGGGGAAAATCTATAGATTTGAATATGGGGTTGATAAAGTTCCTGCTTTTTTGGGGTTTTATTCAACGCACTCGTTCGGGGTTATGGAATATGTTGAGATTGCGAGGACGCTGGGAACTTTGCCGGGGAAGTTAATCATCTATGGAGTGGTTGGAAAAAATTTTAACATCGGGGATTCAATTTCCCACCGGGTTAAACTTGCCTGTAGAAAACTTGTTGGACTTGTGCTTGAGGATTTAAAATAGCGGGGAATTTTTATTTTAGGCGGTGAATTTTTAAATTTTGCAAAAATTTTTAAAACAAAATTTTTCTCGCAGATGGATAGAAATTTGCTTGACATATACAAAAAGGTTGAAAATGGAGAAAGGTTAACATTTGAGGACGGTGTAAAACTTTTTCAATCCGATGATTTGATTATAATCGGTATGATGGCGGATATGATCAGATGGCGGTTGCATCCTGAACCGGTGGTAACTTACATAATTGACAGGAATATAAATTACACAAACATCTGCACAACGGAGTGCACTTTCTGTGCTTTTTATGCAAAGGTTGGTGATAAAGTCAAAGGTTATGTTCTGGATTATGATACAATAGCACAAAAGATAGAGGAGACGATTCAACTTGGCGGGACGAGAATTTTGTTGCAGGGTGGCTTAAATCCCGAACTTGGAATAGAATTTTACGAGGATTTGTTCCGCTGGATAAAAGAAAATTACCCGCAGATATGGATTCATGCTCTTTCGCCCGAGGAGATTTTACATATTGCGGAAGTTTCAAGGATGCGAGTGAGGGATGTTTTGAAGAGATTGATTGATGCTGGTTTGCAATCAATTCCGGGTGGAGGGGCGGAAATTCTTGTTGATAGGGTCAGAGAAAAAATTTCTCCTAAAAAATGCAGTGCTGATGAATGGCTTGGCGTGATGTATGAGGCACATCAACTTGGCTTGAAGACGACAGCGACGATGATGTTCGGACATATTGAAACATATGAAGATAGAGTTCAGCATATGCTGTTAATTCGTGAACTTCAAGATATAACCGGCGGATTTACATCATTTATACCGTGGACATTTCAGCCGAGAAATACAAAACTTGCTGAGAATATGGACAATTTGAAGGAGAGATCAACCGGGTTTGATTATTTGAAGACGCTTGCTATTTCAAGGTTGATGATTGATAACATACCGACGATACAGGTTTCATGGGTGACGCAGGGGTTGAAGATGGCTCAAATTGGTTTGAAATTTGGTGCGGATGATTTTGGAAGCTTGTTGATAGAGGAAAATGTTGTAAGTGCAGCTGGAACAAAACATCTCGTCACGCTTGATCAGATGTTGAAGGCGATAAGAGATGCGGGGTATGAACCAAGAAAAAGGTTAAACTGATGCGTGAGCACAGATACTGGATGGAATATGCCTTAAAAGAGGCGCAGAGGGCATTTGAGCTTGGCGAAGTTCCTGTTGGAGCTGTTATAGTTTACAAAGATACAATCATTGCAAAGGGGTATAATCAAGTTGAGATGTTAAAAGATGCGACTGCTCATGCGGAGATGATAGCTTTGTCGGCAGCGTATAATTATTTTAAAAGCTGGCGACTTGAGGGATGCACGATTTATGTGACGCTTGAGCCATGTCCGATGTGTGCGGGTGCGATTGTCCTTTCAAGAATTGATAAAATTGTTTTCGGGGCTTATGATTTCAAAGCAGGGGCTTGTGGAAGTGTTTATAACATAGCAGAGGATGGAAATTTGAATCACAAGGTTGAAGTTATAAGCGGGATAATGGCTGATGAAGCGCAAAGTTTGTTGAAAGCGTTTTTTGAAGGATTGAGAGAGGATAAAAAAATGGGGCGGTTTTTTAACCCGCCCCTTTGACTCGCTTTTTCAATTTAATCACTTGATAAACAGGAGCTTCTTACTTTCAACGAATTTACCCGCCTTTAAAGTGTAAATATAGGAACCACTTGAAAGCTTGCTTGCATCAAAGATAACTCTGTATGTTCCCGCATCAAGTACATCATCAACAAGTGTTGCTATTTCCTGTCCGAGTAT
>CAZQJI010000007.1:0-7290 GCA_964593475.1 uncultured Bacteroidota bacterium
GTTAGGCACGCCGCCAGCGTTCGCCCTGAGCCACCATCAAACTCTCCGTTGTAAAATTAATTACAACCGAGAGTCCCGTGGCTCAACTAATGAGCCACAAGGGTGAAACTCTGTTGAATTGACCTGGCTCTGTGCATGCCTTTTTCCAAAGAACTCTTTATCTTCAGGCAACTACAAATATAATAAATTTTTTCCTATTTGTCAAGTTTATCTTCGCTCCTACAAATTTGCACATTAAATATAATGCAAAAAAACATAAAAGTCAAATTAGCCCAAAACAAAATCAGTTTGCTTTTTTAACTCCCAAAATTTAAATTTCGTTAAAAGAGGAAAAACAAGAAATTTTCAAAATGAGCATCATACTCAACTTCCCCGCCGATAAAAGGGTAATTGACATAAGGCAAGAAATTGAAAGCCGAATCAAATCAGGCAAAATTGATTCCTTCATCTATATTGTGCCAACAAAAAGAAAAATAAGAGAACTAAAACGCCGTTTCATTGAACTCTCAAAAGCAAATGCAATATCTGAATTAAACCTGTTTACACTTGAACTGTTTGCAAAAAAATTATATCTCGCAACAAAACTTCAAAAACCAAAACGACTTATCTCAGATACAATTCAATCCCTTGTTTTCCAAATCGCAATCCAAAATGTATTAGATAACCTCATCTACTTTAAACCACCAAACATATCAAACGAAATTCCGAAGGGAACTTTCAATAAAATAATTGATACAATAATCGGACTCAAAGAAGATGGTATTTACCCGATGGATTTACGCGAAGAAATAGAAAAAACCAACAAGAAAGAAGATAAAGCAAAACTTCAAGACCTCGCACAAATATACGAACAATATGAAACCCTTTTAATTAGCAACGGCTTTATAGATGTGCCTGGAATTTTTAAGGACTTAAACGATATACTAAACCAAACACAAACAGATGCAAATATAAACATAGTTTTCAAAAGTATATTCCCGAATGTTGACTCAATTTTCATTGACGGTTTCTCAATGTTCAAAATCCCAGAGACAAATCTCATTAAAACATTAACAAAAATAAAAGACATCTCAATCTTCATTTTCTTTGATTACTTTGAGAAAAATGATGAACTTTTCGGACATCTCAACGAATGCTATAACAGATTTATTGAAGCTGGTTTCAAAAAGTACGAAATAAAACCAAAAACAGAGAACGATAAATTTGCGAAGCATCTAAACAAATTTCTTTTCAATTATATTGACTCTAAATTCACCGGGAAATATGAAGCGAAAAATTTTGTCACGCTAATAGAAGCAAAGGACAGAATTGATGAGGTAAAAACGATCGCACGCTTAATAAAGAAAATTGCAAATGAAAGACCAGATATTGACCTGAGTAAAATATGTGTAGCCACTTATAGACCCGAAAAATACACACCGCTTTTTAGAGAAATTTTACCCGCTTATGGAATTCCAGCGAATATAACTGATAGATTTTACCTTGAACGATCGCCACTCGTAACTTCAATAATCTCGCTTCTTGAAATCCCCGTAAATAACTATCCAGTTAATGAAATTGTAAAGGTTTTGATGAGTTCGTACTTTGATTTCTCCGCAATTGTTGGAAAAAGCTTAAAACCCGAAAACATCTACTTCGCTTCAAAAGAATTAAAACTCAAAAATGTAAATGATTTCTGGCACAAGAGAATCAAACAAAGCATTGATATAATCAATTCAAAACTCGGTTTAACTTACGATGTAGAAGAACAAAAACAACTGGAAAGAGAATTAAAACTTTTTAAATCCGCACTTGAAGATTTTGAAAACCTCAATAAGATAATCAGCCAATTTACCGAACCGATGACACCCTCACAATTTAAACATAAACTTCATGAAATTCTGTCAAATCTTAAAGTTCACGAACAAATCTTAAAAGTCCCGAGGAAAGTTGCAACTAATGACGAAATAGAAAGAGATGCCCGTGCTTATCAAAAATTCATTGAGGTGATAGACGAACTGTTTGAGGTTTTTGAATTTAATATGCGTAAAAGAGAAAAATATCGTTTGGATTATTACCTTGATCTGATTAAAAAAGCCCTCCCAAGAGTTCGCTATAACATAAGGCAAAAATACGGATACGGGGTTTATGTGACAACACTTGAAGAAACACGAGGATTAAACTTTGATGTAATGATAATAGCAGGACTCGTTGATACAGAATTTCCATCTATCTATGAACCTGAAATTTTCCTAAGCGAAGGATTGAGAGATAGATTAAGACGAACGAAGAAAAAACACAGACAGGATGAAAGATATCTTTTCTATCAGGGAGTTGTTAATTTCAAAACCCATCTTTACCTAACATATCCGAAAATGGATGGTGAAAATGAACTTGTAAGATCAAGATTTATTGATTCGCTTGAGCAAGTGATAGAACTTGAAAAAATTACTTCATCTGAAATAAAAGATGGAATTTTTTCAGCCGTTGAACTTTATGAAAATTACGGCAGATTTTTGAAAGCCAATCTTGAAAACCTTGAAACATTTGACTATGTCACTGAAAAATTCCCAAAACTTACAGCTAACTACTCCAAAGAGTTTGAATACATCTTAAATATGTCAAAAATTAACATAAGCCGAAGCGAAACACACGATGAAATTTATCGCGAATATGAAGGCATAATCAAAGTTGATCATGAAACGGAAAAAAGAAAGCTCGGAGAACATGAAAACCGAATTTTCTCCATCTCCCAAATTGAAACATACGGTAAATGCCCGTATAGATATTTCGCTGAAAGAGTTTTAAACCTCCAGGGATTTGAAGAAATTGAGGAACTTTTAACGCCAATTGAAAGAGGTATACTTTATCACGAGGTTTTATATGAGTTCTATACCGAATGGAAAAAACAGGGGAAACCGATATCTCAAAACACTGAAGAAGCCAAAAAATTGATTGAACACAAAGCAAAAGAGAAAGCAAATGAATTTAAAATCGGTCATCCGCTTTGGGAAGTGGAGGTAAATGAACTTGTTGAAAATATGAAAAAGTTCGTTGAATTAGAATCAAAAGATAATCTTGGATTCACGCCAACTTATTTTGAAGTTGCATTCGGTCCGGAAATCGGTTCAAGAGAGAAAACAGATAAAGAACTTTCAACAGTAGATCCCATTCAAATCGGGAAGATAAAAATTCAGGGAAAAATTGATAGGATTGACACCGCAGGTGATAAATTCATAATATATGATTACAAAACTGGAAAAGTTGATGTTAAATTTGAAGAAATTACGAGCGGAATTCACTTACAAATTCCGCTTTACATAAAAATTGCAGAAGAGATTTTCAAAAAGAAAGGAAAAAAGATGAAGGGTCTAGGTGGTTATCACTACAAGGTGCGCGGTAATGTCAAGAAAAATGCCGTTATTATAGAGCAAGGTCTTAAACGAAATAAAGGAACAAAGGATAAAATACTCAAATACGAAGAGTTGCCAAATAAAATCAATGAATCGGTCCAAAAAGCAAATGAATTCGTGGAACAAATTATTCAAGGTAAATTTAACTTAACACAACATGATAAATTTTTGCAAGAAATATGCAGGTTCTGTCCATACATTGAAATCTGCAGGATAAACGAGGCAAAATTTGGAATACAAATAAAAAGTTATTATTAAAATGCCCGGACGAGTTCTTTTTGACATTGAAACCTCAGGTTTCCCGATTGAAAACTTTGACGAAATGCAGTATGAATATCTTATGAAATTCGCTGAAGAGGAAGAAGATGAAGAAAAGCGTGAAAAGGAGAAAGCAAAAGTTATTGAAAGATTGAACTTATATCCTTTAACTGCCCAGGTTGTTGCAATTGGAATGATAAATGTTGATTCATCGCAAGGCGTCGTGCTTTATCAGGCAAACGATAAAGAAGAATGGGAAATTGAGATTGAAAAAACTTTAAATATCTTTGCCCCCGAGGAATTGAGAAGAAACACCGTTAAAATTAAGTTTATACCCGGAACTGAATCTGAAATCATTCAGAAATTCTGGGACTATATAGCAAAGTTTCAAACTTTTATCACTTTTAATGGACGCGGTTTTGATTGCCCGTTTCTGATGTTAAGATCTGCAATTCTTGGCATAAAACCAACCCGTGATTTAATGGAATATAATAGAGCAAAAAGAGAACCACACATTGATCTGCTTGAAGAGTTTACATTTTTTGGAATGATGAGAAAATTTTCACTTGACTTTTATTGCAAGGTTTTCAATATAGAAAGCCCTAAATCGCACGGGATAACAGGTCATGATATAAATCAACTTTTCAACGAAGGAAGATTCAAAGAAATAGCTCAGTATTGTATGTATGACATCATCGCTGAGGCAGAACTATTTTTCAGATGGGAGCAATTTTTAAATCCAAGAAACATTGGAAACAAAAACTCTTAAACAAATAATGAAGAAGTTAACAATATCGCAGGAGAAAGCGATAAATTTAGATAAACACTTGTCTGTCACAGCGAATGCCGGCTCTGGAAAAACAACTGTATTAATTGAAAAATATGTTAAAATTCTTGAAGAGATTTTAAACAACAGTCCTCAAATTGAAGAACTAACCGATATAGTTGAAAGCGTCGTTGTTATAACATTCACCGAAAAAGCAGCAAGCGAATTAAAAGAAAGGGCAACAAAAGCCATTGAAGACAAAATCCGTGAGGCAAGAGAGAAAAACGATTTGGAATCGTTGAGAAAATATGAGGCGTTAAGGGACGCAATGCCTTCGGCTGTTATAGGAACAATTCATTCATTCTGCGCAAAGATATTAAGGGAATTTGCCGTAACCGCCGGGATTGATGCAAACTTTAACATTCTTGAAGGTGCTGAAAGAGACCGGGCAATTGATATAATAATTGAGAATAAACTTAAAGAGTTTTTGAATCGCAATGATGAAAATGCAAAACGACTTCTCTATGTGATTGAGAAAATAAAAATCGCGGATTTCTATAAGCTTGTAAAAAAACTCATCACATCAAGAGAACTTGTTGAAAAGGTAAAGCGAGATATTTACAATGTGAAAAACGACGATGAAATAATTCAAATGTGGCGTGATAAAATTTCAAACTATGTGATAAATGTATTCAAGCAAAGTTTGATGACAAATGTGTTAAGGAGTTTGTATGGACACCTTTCCAGTGTTCTCAGCATCACAAGAGCACAAATTGATGAATTTGAAAAAGCAATTGAAAAGGAAGAGGCAGCAAAAGCATATCAAATTTTTATGGAAATTGTATCAAAAAAAATTTACTGGGAAAATCTAAGCAATTTACGCAGTGATATAAAAAATGCACTCAACCAAAAACCAAAGCAAGTTAGCGAAGAAATTCAAGCGCAACTTCAACTTTTAAAAAGAGTTGCAGAAGATATAGGCAAAGTTAATCTTAACAATTTTGACAACTTTACGGAAAAGCACCGAAATTATGTTAAAGACACACGCCTTATCCTTTCGCTCTACGATGAGATAAACACCGAATACGAAAAGTTTAAAGCTCTGAACGGTTATCTTGATTTTGAAGATTTGCAGTTGAAAGCAAATAACTTGCTTGACGATGAAAGTGTAAGAAGCGAACTCTCGCAGAGGTTCAGATATATAATGATTGACGAGTATCAGGATACGAATTATTTGCAGTATGAGATAGTGAAGAAATTAATCAAGGATTTCTCTGAAAAGATGAAACTTTTTATCGTCGGGGATGATAAACAAAGCATTTACGGGTTCAGGGGCTCAGATGTTGAAGTTTTTCATAAAACAAGCAGAGATATATGTGAATATGGAGATGGAGAAAAAATAATGTTGCAGGAAAGTTTCAGATTGTTGAGAGGAATTGCCGAATTCGTAAATCGGGTATTCGGGAAAATTATGGGAGAAAGAATAAGCATCCACGAAGTTGAATACAGCCCGATAATAGTCGGAAGAGATGTTGACGATGATGGCGTGGTTGAAATGCTTGTTTTGAAAAAAGACAAAAAGAACAAAAACAACGATAAAAACAGCGAAGAAGAATCCAACGAAGAAGATCTTAAACTTGCGGAAGCAAGATTTGTAGCAAAGAAAATTTTAAAACTCCTTCAAGATGATGACGCATATGTTTATAAAAACGGCGAGCGGAAAAAAGTTGAACCCGTAGATATTGCGGTTTTGATAAGGAATAGAAATGTTTTAAAGCCAATTGAAAACGCATTTATTGAAATGAACATTCCATATATCGTTTCAAGCGGTATAGGTTTTTATCAAACGCAGGAAATTTATGACTTTTTGAACTATTTTGAATTTTTAATTAACACCAACAATGATGTTGCACTTGTCGGGATTTTGAGGTCTCCATTTTTCGGGATAAGCGATTCTGAAATTTTCAGGATTTCAGTTTATGGTAATGGCTCAAGTTTCTGGGAAAAGGTTTGCGATTACACCCAAAGAAATGGTGAACCCAGACCATCTGAAGAACTAAAGAAAGCAGTTAAAATTCTCAAAGACGATTTAAAAACCGCAAACAGGATGTCAATCCCATCTTTAATCCACAGGATAATTGAAAACACGATGTATACCGCCTCCGTCCTTCCGATGCGAAGGGGTGAGCAGATCGTTGCAAACATTCAAAAGTTAATTAATATCGCTCGTGAGTTTGAAGCAAACGGACTTAATAACATATATGATTTTGTTGAACAATTGAGATTTCTTTCAGAGCAACATCTTCGCGAAGGTCAGGCCGGTGTTGAAGTTGGTCTAAATGCGGTTAAAATTCTCACAATTCATGCAGCTAAAGGACTTGAATTTCCAGTTGTTATCCTCCCGTTTCTTGGCGAGGAATTCAAAAAGAGAGCAAATGAGAAATTTAACATTGACATTGATTATGGTATTGGACTCGGGATTAAATACGATGATAAAGAAATACCAATTAACGAGGTCCACAAACTTATAAAGAGCCACAGGGTAATCGCCGAAGAAAAACGTGTCCTTTATGTTGGGATGACAAGAGCAAGAGATATCTTAATTCTTTCTGGTGTCTATGAAAATGAAAACGATGAAACATATCTAAATTGGATTTTGAGCTCGCTAAATGTGGGTTCAAAGATTGATTATCTACCTGAAATTGAAATCCCAATCAAAGATTCAGAAGGAGAGAGAATTTTCAAAGTCAAAGTTTATAGATATGGTGTTGACTTAAAAGAAGAAGTTAAATTTACAGGGAAACACTTTGAGGAAGTAGAGATTGATGAGTCAAAAATTTTCATCAAACCTCTTGAATCAAAACCCTATGGTGA
>CAZQJI010000007.1:7390-21245 GCA_964593475.1 uncultured Bacteroidota bacterium
AGATTGATGAGTCAAAAATTTTCATCAAACCTCTTGAATCAAAACCCTATGGTGAATTTTTCACCGCAACGCAACTTCAGGCGTTCGCACTATGTCCGATGAAATTTTATCTCAAATTCAGAATTGGTCTGCCAGAACCGAAGAAGGAACTCGTCTTTGAAGAGGAGTTTGAAGATATAGCAAATCCACCTTACGATATGGATTTTGAAGATGAGATTCTCGGAACCGTAAAGGGGCGAATCGTTCACGGCGTCCTTGAAAGATTGAAAGGGAAAATTGATGATGAGAAAAGCATAAAAGAGATAATTTCCTTCGTGATACAGCAAAATGGAATTTCAAATGAGAAAAAGTTTAAAGCACTTGAAAAATATGTATTTGAAGAAGTGAAAAGAGTTTTAAGCTCAGAATTCGGGAAAAGAATCTTTACATCGGAAGAAAATTATTCTGAATACGAAATAAGCACAAAGTTTGGAGACGGATATTTGATGGGGAAAATTGACAGGTTATACAAGATAAACGGTCAATGGGAAATTGTTGATTTTAAGACCGATGACATTGAGATTGGTGAAATTGAACAGAGGAAAAAAGAGTATGAGGTTCAACTCAGTGTTTACTCTTATCTTTTGAGCAAACTCAATCCAGAACAGGAAATTTTTAAATCATATATTTTATTCACGAAGTTTCCCGATAATCCCATTGAGATAAAGCACAATAGAAAAACACTTCAAGAGTTTGAACGATGGCTTGATGAAGCGATTAAAACGATAAAGCAAATGGATTTGAATCCTGATTCTGAAATTTCAACAGAGTTCAAAGAACATTGCCGTCATTGCGGGTATTTCAGCGGTGGTAAATGCATAGGGCAAGAGATATGACTTACATTTTGTTGATATTTCTCCCCTCGGAAATTGAAAGTATGATCGGTAAATTGGGGGAATTGAAGTTCAAGCGTGGCTATTATGTTTATGTAGGTTCAGCAAGGAAAAATTTTGAGCATAGAATAAGAAGGCATTTGTCAAAAAAGAAAAAACTTTTCTGGCATATTGATTATCTTTTGAGCGATGGAAGGGCAAGCGTTAAGAAAGTTTTTTATGTTGATAGTGATATAGAGCATGCGCTTGCGAAAGTATTTGAGAAAGAGTTTGAAGTCGTTAAAAAATTTGGAAGTTCGGATTGCAAATGTTCGGGGCATTTGTTTTATGTTGGGGATTTAGGAAAGATGGGAAAAATAATATCTAAATTTTCATTCAATGTTTTTGCCTTTTAAATGAACTTTTTGTAACATTAATATGAAGCAAAAACTTATGAGTAAATAATTTTTAAATGGGAAAAGCAAGCGAAACAAAAGTTTATTTTAAATTTTCAAACAATAATTCCGAAATCGTAATCATACACGATGATTTTTTGACTACCGATGCAGTACCGGAAAACTATATTGATTTGATCATAACTTCTCCGCCCTACAATGTTGATATACACTATAACTCTTTCAAAGATGACATACCCTATGAAAAATATCTTGAATTCACCGAAAAATGGCTAACTAAAGCATTTTTACTCTGCAAGCCCGATGGAAGAATGTGCTTGAATATACCCCTTGACAAAAATAAAGGTGGTCAACAAAGCGTCTATGCTGACATTATAACGATAGCTAAAAAGGTTGGCTGGAAATATCATTCAACTATAATCTGGAATGAAGGAAATATATCTAAAAGAACCGCTTGGGGTTCCTGGCTCTCTGCAAAGGCGCCTTATGTTATAGCTCCGGTTGAGGTTATTGCAATTTTATACAAAGAAAAGTGGAATAAAGAAAAAAAGGGAATTTCGGATATTACAAAAGAAGAATTTATTGAATGGACGAACGGATTATGGACATTCCCCGGAGAAAGCAAAAAGAAAGTTGGACATCCAGCCCCATTCCCAATTGAACTGCCAAAAAGGTGTATAAAATTATTTTCTTTTGTAGATGAGGTTGTTCTGGATCCTTTCCTTGGAAGTGGCTCCACCTTAGTTGCTTGCGCGTTATTAGGGAGAAATGGAATTGGTGTTGAAATTGATAAAAAATATTGCGATATAGCAAAACAAAGAATTTTAACAGAAACCAAAATCTCACAACTTAAACTCGGTATATCTGAAAAATGAAAAAACCAACAATAGCTGATCTTGTTTTTGAATTTTTCAGGAAACATCCTAAAAAGGAATTCAAACATGGACCCGTTGTTGACTGGGTTGAAACCAGATACAAAAAACTTTATCGTAGAAAACCACGTGATGTCTGGAGGGCGATAAGGAGATTACATCAGGAGGGAATTTTAATAAAAGTTAGGAAAGGAGTTTATAAATATGATCCAGACCTTGTAAATATCAAACAAATACCCGATTTTCCCCCAGAAATTAAAGAAGAAATTTTCAAAAGAGATGGATATAGATGTGTTTATTGCGGAAGAGGTAGAGATGATGGAGTAGAAATTCACGCAGATCATAAAATACCAATAAACAAAGGTGGAACAAATACAATTGAAAATGGACAAACCTTATGTTCAGAACATAATTTGCTCAAGAAAACATATTCACAAACTGAATTCGGTAAAAGATTAATTATAAAACTATACGAAGATGCAATTAAAAATAAAGATGAGCGTATGATTAACTTTTGCATTGACATTTTTGATATCTACGATAAATACGGTATCAACCACCACATAAAAAGACCGGATAGAAAGTAAATTTTAATTGTTTTGTTTCTTTAATTTCCCGCATCTTTCCTTGCATAAGTTGAGGGTGGAAAGTTAAATTAGGGGTAAATGAAACAAAGTTTGGATTGATTAAATGAAGCACTTTCGTTTTGAATTAGATAAGCAAGCGAGATTTTGCTCAAAGACCAAAATTTTTATTTTGCTTTTTATAATTTTCCTTATCTTTACAACAAAAATTTTTGCGCAACCAAAATTTGAATTCAGAGGCTTGTGGGTTGCAACAAGCGGTCTTGATTTCCCCCTGTCAGTTAGAGCCGGTGATCAAAAACAGGAACTTGATAGAATCGTTGAGTTTGCACGGACGGGAAAATTCAACGCTATAATTTTTCAAGCACTTGCACGAGGTCAAGCATATTATGAATCAAGCATAGTTCCGTGGGCTTCATATCTTACATCACCTCTTATGGTTGATCAAGATGGAACTCTTTATCCAAACCTCGGGACACCACCCGGGACAAAAGAAAATCCACCTCAATACTATGACCCGCTGAAATACTTAATTTCAAAAGCAAAACAATACGGCATAGAAGTTCACGCCTGGATAAATGTTTACAACCTCTTAACGCTTCCGGACACTTCATATCGTCTTGCGATTTCACAGCCAAGACATATCGCAATAGACGAAAACAACAGATGGAATACAAAACTTTTTGCGAAAAATTCAAACGGTGAATGGCTCATACCATCCGGTAATTTAAAACTTATCTGGCTTGATCCAGCGAATCCATTCGTTAGAAATTATCTTTTGAGCGTTGTTGTTGAACTTGTCAAAAATTACGATATTGACGGAATCCATTTTGATTACATTCGTTTTCCCGGAGCATACACATATGGCGATTCATTTAACTATTACTTTGCAAATAGAACCGATCCTGTTAATGGGAATCCCTACGCTCTAACACGGGATGACTTCGCCCGTCTTTCAATTGAAAGATTTGTAAGGGCTGTGTATGACACTGTTAAGAAATTGAAACCATATTTAAAAATTGGAGCGACAACCCCGGGAATTTATCAGGGCTGGAGATTGCCTATAAATCAGGCATATTTTGATCTTTATCGTGATGGCAGGTCAGACCCGAGAAAATGGGCTCAACTTGGAATAATTGACTATCACGCACCGCAAGTTTACTGGAATATTGGTTCTGAGTATGATTTCAGAGTCATAGCGCAGGATTGGAATACAAATATGTATGACAGGCATGTTTACATCGGAATTTACGGAGATAATCCATTTAGCGAAGTTTCAGCACAGATAAACTTCACAAGAAGCATAATTACCGAAGGAAATATCATCTTCAGATACACAAACGTAAAGTCCTATATTGACTCTTTAAAAGCAACAAACTATCAAACATTTTCAATCCCTCTGTCAATGCCATGGAAAGACAATATTCCGCCAAATCCACCTTCTGGATTATTGATAAGAAAGTTAACCCCTGAGGTCTGGCAACTTGTCTGGTTTAATCCAGAACCAGCAAGCGATGGCGAAAAGCCGTATCTTTATGTTATTTACAGATGTGAAGGGACAGGACCAATTGATATTAACAATCCAGCCAACATAATCGCAATCGTTCCATCAGCGACTTCGGTTAACACATACAACGATAAAATACCGGATACAACGAAACTTTACACTTATGTCGTCACCTCGCTTGATAGATTAAAGAACGAAAGCCAGCCCTCAAATTCCGTCATCACAAGCGTTGGAATTGAACACATTGTAACTGAATATGAACTATATCCGGGATACCCGAACCCGTTTAATTCATTTGTCAATTTCAAATTTTCTGTTCCGGAGTTAAGTTTTGTTGATATAAGAATTTTTGATATCCTCGGAAGAGAAATCAAAAAAATCACAAGCCAAATACACACAAACGGAACTTATCAAATCTACTGGGATGGAAAGGATAACTCAGGGGAAGATGCTCCAAGCGGTGTTTACTTCTGCCGTATGCTTGCGACAAAAGATGGTAAAATTACATTTTCAAAGACGCAAAAAGTTTCTCTGCTAAAATAAATTTTTTCCCAGACCCCGATGCCAAGAAATCTTGAAATCAAAGCAAAGATTGATGATAAATTGCTCGCTGAAAAAATCGCAACTGAAATCGGAGCAAAATTAAAAAATGATTTCGCCCAAATTGATACTTACTTCAATGTTCCGAACGGTCGCCTGAAACTTCGTGAGTTTGATTTGGGGGAAGCGGAGTTAATTTTTTATCTTAGAGATGAAAATGATACAAAACGATGGAGTGATTATGAAGTTGTCCAGATCTGTGAGGCGGAAAAATTGAAAAATTTGCTTTCAAAAGCTTTTGGTGTTAAAATTGTGGTTGAAAAACGAAGAAAGGTTTATATTTACAAAAATGCAAGAATTCATATTGATAGCGTAAAAGAACTTGGCGATTTCATTGAATTTGAAGTGATTCACAATGGAGACGCTAAACAAGTTTCGGAACTGATGAGATTTTTGATTGAAAAATTCAATCTTGAGCCGGAAAAGTTTATCAAAGTTTCCTATTCAGATCTTTTAATTCAAAAACAAAAACAAAACAAAAAATGAAACGGATTAAATTCCTTATCTTCACTCTCCTTGTCTTATTCGTCATCTCTTTACAAGCGGGACAACCTATAAAGCCGAAGAATATAATTCTCATGATTGGAGATGGGATGGGACTTGCACAGGTGAGCGCCGGGAAAACATACAAAGGACAATTAAATCTTGAGAAGATGAAAATCATCGGTCTTTTGACAACTCATTCCTGCGATAAATATGTTACTGATTCAGCCGCTGGTGCAACAGCAATGAGCACAGGGTATAAAACTAAAAATGTCGCCATCGGGATAGATTGCAATGGGGAAAAAAGAGAAACTGTTCTTGAATACGCAAATAAAATTGGAAAATCAACCGGGATCGTTGTCGTATGTGCCATAACACATGCAACCCCAGCTGCTTTTGTTGCTCATGTCCCTGATAGAAACATGCAAATTGAGATTGCAGAACAAATAGCAAAAGAAGCAAATGCTGATTTATATCTTGGTGGTGGCTGGGGCTGGTTTCTGCCGAAATCAAAAGGTGGAAGAAGAAATGATACACTTGATTTAATTGAGGTAATGAAAAAGAGAGGTTATGTTTATATTTCAAAACCTGAGGACTTCTACAATCTTGACATAAAGAATGTTAACAAGTTGCTCGGTTTATTTGCTGAAAATCATCCACCTTATTCACAGGATAGAAAGCCGACGCTTGCGGAGATGACAAAAAAAGCAATTGAATTTTTATCAAGAGATAAAGACGGATTTTTCTTAATGGTTGAAGGTTCACAAATTGACTGGGCCGGGCATGACAACAACAGTGATCAAATTTTAAAAGAGATGGCTGATTTTGACGACGCGATTGGGGTTGCTCTTGATTTCGCCCAAAAAGATGGAAATACATTAGTTATAGTCACAGCTGATCACGAAACAGGCGGATATGCCCTTGTCAACGGCTCTATTAGTGAAAGAAAAGTTGAAGGCAAATTCATAACAGAAAGTCATACAGGAATTATGGTTCCTGTTTTTGCATTTGGACCCGGTGCAGAAGCATTCGCTGGATTTGGGGACAACACTTTGATCGGGAAGAAAATTTTTGAATATCTCAAAAAGTGATTAAATTTCTCTCGCAAAATTCAAAAAATTAGTTTCAGAGGTGATTTTGAAGTATGAGTAGGTCAAGCAAAAAATCTTCTGAAAGCAAGGGTAAGAAAAAAAGCACTGGGAAAAAGCAACACAAATTAAAAGAACTGGATGAAAAATCAATTGAAATACTTCCCGTTATTGAATACGCAATTTATGAGATTGATAAAATTTTTGAAAATCAGGGTGACAGATTAACCGACGCTTATCTTGTGTCATCACTTAAAGAGCTAACCCATCAAATCAAGGGCAAATCATTTAAAACACTTTATCAAGAGATGAGAGATGAACTGACCGAAGATTCTGATGTAATCCACTTGAACATTGTTTCAAGAATCGGTGAACACATTGAAGAGAATGAATTAAATTACTCAGATAAAGAAATTTTAAACGCACTTGAAGGATTAATTGACACAATAGAATTACAAATGTCAAAGGAAGATCCACGCTCGTATCTTTCTTTTCTAAACGAGATAATGCGAGGAATTAAAATTGAGGGCTCTGGAAGATCAAGCAGAGAATTTGACATTCCGCCTGATATTGACGATGAGGATTTCTTTGAAGATGAAAATTATTGAAAAATTTTTCCATAAACTTTTATGGGATTCAAATGTGGTATAGTTGGCCTGCCCAATGTTGGCAAGTCAACGCTTTTTAATGCTCTCACATCTTCAAATGTCCCCGCAGAAAATTATCCGTTTTGCACAATTGACCCAAATATCGGTGTTGTCCCGGTTCCGGATGAAAGATTGAAAATGCTTGAAAAAGTTTTCAAACCGAAGCGCGGGATAACCCCTGCTATGATTGAATTCGTTGATATCGCAGGTTTAGTCAAAGGTGCAAGTAAAGGCGAAGGGCTTGGGAATCAATTCCTCGCACATATAAGAGAAGTTGATGCGATTATTCACATCGTCAGATGTTTTGAAGATGAAAATGTCGCACATGTAAATGGAGACATCAACCCGAAACGAGATATTGAGATAGTTGAACTTGAGTTAATTTTAAAAGACATTGAAACAGTTCAAAAAAGAATTGAAAAATTAAGAAATGTTGCAAGAAGCGGTGATAAAAAAGCACAGCATCAACTTTCAATTTATGAATCTTTAATTTCACACTTGAACGCGGGCAAATTTGCAAGTTCGTTTTACTACCACCCCGAAGATAAACCATTGATTGAAGAACTTCACTTGCTGACGAACAAACCTTTTATCTATGTCGCAAATGTTGACGAAACAGGGATAAAGGGGAATAAGTATGTTGACGAAGTTTACGAAGTTGCACAAAGAGAGAATGCACCTGTAATTGTCATATGTGCAAAACTTGAAGCCGAACTTTCACAACTTAGCGAAGAAGAAAGAAACGAGTTTTTGAAAGAACTCGGACTTGATGAACCCGGATTGAATAAAGTTATAAAAACGGGCTATAAAATTCTTGATCTCATCACATTTTTCACGGGTAATGAAAATGAAGTAAGAGCGTGGGCTGTAAAACGAGGGACAACCGCTTATGAAGCAGCTGGGAAAATTCACTCCGACTTCCAGCGTGGCTTTATAAAAGCAGAGATAATGCGATGGGATGAACTTGTTAAGTATGGCTCTGAACATGCTCTGCGTGAACATGGTCTTGTTAAGTTTGAAGGGAAAGAATACATCGTCCAGGATGGTGATGTAATCCTCTTCAGATTCTCCTGATCTTCAGCTGGGGAAAGAAAAAATTTGTTATATTTGCACGATTTTGATATTTTTCACAAAAATTGAAATTCTCTGAAAGGAATGCGTTATTTTCACAGATTTTTTCTTTTGAACGCAATCATAGCATTTAAACTTTTATCGCAAATAGAAATTTACGACGATCTCGGAAGAAAAATTGAATTTCAAAATCCACCCGAAAGAATTATTTCTCTTGCGCCAAGCATAACAGAAACATTATTTTTTCTCGGGCTTGGTGATAAGGTCGTCGGAGTAACAAGATATTGTAACTACCCACCCGAAGCCAAAGCGAAAACAATCGTCGGTGGTGTTATAGACATAAATTATGAAGTTATACTCTCGCTTAAACCCGACCTCGTGATAATGACGGTTGAAGGCAACACTAAGGAATCGTTTGATAAACTTTCCAATCTTGGATTAAAAATTTTCGTCACAAATCCAAGGAATTTTGAAGGTATTTTCAAGACAATTCTTGACATAGGGAAAATATGCGGGGTTGAAACAAGGGCGAAATTTTTAGTTGACAGTTTAAAAACTGAAATTGAAAAAATTAAAAAAATTAACACTGGAAAACGCAAGCCAAAAATTTTCGTCTTGCTTTCTTTAAATCCACTGATGACAGCCGGGCGAAATACTTTCATAAATGAAATAATTGAAAACGCTGGTGGACTCAACATTGGCGCAAATTCAAAACAAAATTATCCAGTTTTCAATAGAGAAGAAATTTTGAAAGTTAATCCTGACATTATAATTTTAACTGAAACAAAAATCGGGAGAGAAGAACTTTTAAAATTGTTTCCCGAATGGAAGCATATAAATGCGATAAAGGAAAATAAAATTTTCAAAATTGACCCTGACATTTTGCTTCGTCCATCTCCGAGAGTTGTTCTTGCAACAAAGATAATTGCGCAATTAATCAACAAATTTTGAAAATAAAAATTTTAATCTGATGAAAAAAGAAAAAGTATTTGTCGCTGTCGCTGGAAATATCGGCTCAGGGAAATCATCATTGACAAAACTTTTGAGTGAACGCTTCGGATGGAAGGCATATTATGAATCCGTTGACGACAATCCTTACCTTGATGACTTCTACAAAGATATGAAACGATGGTCGTTCCATTTACAAATTTATTTCCTTTCAAAAAGATTTAAAGACCATATGGAGATAGTAAACTCGCCTCATTCAATCATTCAGGACAGGTCAATCTATGAAGATGCGGAGATATTCGCAAAAAATCTTTATGAAATGGGAAATATGGACGAGAGAGATTATAAAAATTATGTTGAACTGTTCAACATAATGACCGGATTTTTGAAACCACCGGATTTAATAATTTACCTTCGTGCCAATGTTGATACACTGATTCGCCAAATTAAACTTCGTGGCAGATCATTTGAACAGAATATACCTCGTGAATATCTTGAACGACTTAACAGATACTACGAAGATTGGGTCGCAAGATATAACTTGGGCGAGATTTTGATACTTGAAACAGATGACATTGACTTTGTAAATGATAAAAACGACTTCAACAAAGTAGTTGAGGCGGTAACTGAAAAGCTTGAAAAAATCGGATATGAAATTAAAAACAAAATAACGCAGAAGTAAATGAAGTATCTTGTGATAGATGTTGAATCAACGGGTCTTGAACCGGGTTATCACGAGATAATTCAACTTGGGGCTTGCCTCTTTGACGAAAACTGGAACGAACTCGGCACTTTTCTGACGAATGTTTATCCCCTGCACGAGGAAAGGTTTTCAATACCGGCGATGGGAGTTCATCAACTTTCACTTCACGATTTAAAAGATGCACCGATGATTTACGATGTAATACCGAAGTTTGAATCATGGATTCTGCGAACGCTTAAAAAACCAGAAACAGCAAGAAATGCTTTGAAAGATTTAATTCTTTGCGGACAAAGTGTCTCATTTGATATTAATTTTCTGCATTTCGCATATAGGGAAGCAAAATACGATTGGCCATTTTCAAGCAAAGTTCTTGACCTGCATATACTTGCGTTTTATTACTTCACAATTTTGAAAAACAACAATCTTCCAACGCCAAAGTCATTAAGCTTGGACTCAATAGCAGAATATTTCGGATTGAAAAGGAAATCAGAAGGTCACAACGCACTTGAAGATGCACTCATAACGGGGAAATGCATCGCCTTGATAATGAATGAGTCAAAAAAATTTAAAATTCAACCATGATAAGGACTCATGACATAACTTTGATCGGTGAGAAAACCCGCCTTCGTCCCTTTACCGAAAATGACCTTGAAATTGCGTTTGAATGGAACAACAACCCACGTGTCCTTGAAGCAGAAGGAGAACCAGAACACACATGGGAAGAGGTCGTTGAAGTTTATGAGTATCTCTCAAACAACGGATTTTTATTTATAATTGAAGCAACGGATATACGAGAACCTGAACCAATCGGCGAAATTTGTCTTCTTTATGATAATGATTATGAACGCCTTGGAGTTGAAGATAAAAATGAACTGATTTATTGCATTCCGACTTTGATCGGAAAACCTGAATACTGGGGAAAGGGTTATGGGAAAGATGCGATAAAACAGGTTTTAAAATTTGCATTTGAAGTGTTGGGCGCAGATAGAGTTTTCGCGACGGACATTTTCTCATTCAACGAAAGATCAATCCGGTTGTTTAATTCTCTTGGCTTTGACGAAGTAAGAAGAGACAAGAACCGAATTTATTACAAAGGAGGATATTACGATATCATTGACTTCTGCTTAACACGGGAGAAATATTTCACCCGGACAAAAAATCAGATCTGCAAAAACACGGACAGATAAACAAATTCGGGTGCAATATGTTTAAAAAGTTAATTTTACTTCTTGTTTTTCCGATTTTCACTTTAACATCGCAAAACTTAATCGTGCTTAACAAGTCAGAGAACACAGCGATGTTTTTTGACATTAAAAAGGATAAATTGCTCGCTCAACTTCCAACCGGCAACGCACCGCACGAAGTTGCGATATCACCAAGCAAAAAATTTGCAGTTGTGACAAACTACGGGACTCGTGAAAATCCGGGAAATTCAATCACAATCTACAATCTTGAAAAATTAACAGTTGAAAAAACCATAACTTTTGAAAATCATCGCCGACCGCACGGCGTAGATTGGATTGATGATGAAAAAATCATAATCACAACCGAAGCAAATAAATCCGTTATCATCGTCAATTTAAAAACTGAAAAAATCATCGCTGAAATTAAAACCGAGCAAGATGTCTCACACATGCTCGTCTTAACACCGGATAAATCAAAATGCTTTGTCGCAAATATCGGTTCTGGAAGTGTGAGTGTGATTGATTTGAAAGAGTTAAAACTCATCAAAAACATACCGACGGGAAGAGGAAGTGAAGGAATTGGCATCACTCCAGATGGAAAAGAAGTTTGGGTGACAAACAGGGCTGAAGATAGCGTTGCAGTGATAGATGCTCAAACACTTGAAGTAAAAGCCAAGATAAAAGTTGACGGCTTCCCAATTCGTGTTAAAATATCAAAAGACGGAAAATTTGCAGTCATCTCCTGTGCAAGAAGTGGGGAAATCGCTGTCGTTGATGTTGCGAGTAAAAATGTTCTAAATAGAATTAAAACCGCTGAAAAATCAGAGGTTGAAAAAACGGGAAGATTGTTTGGCTCTGCTTTTGGGGACAGTCCCGTTCCGGTTGGAGTTTCAATTGACGAAAACAATCTGATTTGTGTTGCAAATTCAAATGCGGATCTTGTGAGCGTGATTGATATTTTCAAAGGTCAAGTTTTGAAAACGATTAAAACGGGAAAAGAGCCGGACGGAATTGCCATCTGGTAATTTGCTTTTCATTTTTAAAATGCGTAAGTTGTTTTGCGTTCATTTTTCGCCTGAAACCATCTTGAAAAATTCTCTCTATTGAACAGGGGGCGAGAATTGAACAAACTATCCAAACAAACTTTACGGAGATTTGCCATGCGTAAGATTTTAATCGCGGTCGTGTTTTTTTCAGCTATCTTTTTAAACTTTTCAAATGCTCAATCTGTGCGAGATGGGAAATGGTGGACTGGACTTGATAAAAATGCGAAAATTTTCTTCGTCGCCGGGTTCTGGAATGGAGTAACCTGGGGAGATGATGTCCTTAAAGATGCTCTAAGCAACTTGAAGAAAAACAACATAATCAATCAAAATGTTGCTGATGCAGTTTTTCAAAAATGGACCGCTTACACTGACATCGGTTCAATCACAATTGGTGAAATCGTTGATAAGATTGATAATCTCTACTCCGACCCCCAGAATCAACCGATCGTTATAAGTGATATGATGACCGTAGTTGTCCTTAACATTCAGGGTTTATCCCTCTCAAATGATATAATGCAGCAACTTTTGCAAAGTTTCAGGCAAAGAAAGTAAAAAACACGGGGCTTCAACGCCCCGATTTTTTGTCAAAATCTATAACCTAAACTTATGCCAAACCAAGATCCAAATTTCTTCTGGATAAGTGGAGTAAAAGCTATTCTAAAAATTAAACCTTGTTTTCCAGGCTGATATCTATAACCAATTGTTCCAGTTACAACTATGCTAATATCCGAACCAATCACTGGTTTATTCGGCTCTGTCTCTATATCCACAAACAGAAACTTAAAATTGAGTTTTCTATCATAATCTCTTATTCTAGCCAAACCAATAAACATCACAGGACCCAAACCTAATTCCAGTTTATGCTTTGAACTCCCCAAAAGATAGTTAACCATCAAAGGTGAGATCAGAAAATTTATTCTATTTTCGCCTGTTGTTGCAGCTATATAAGCAATCCCAACCCTCCCGGAAAAATCCCTGTATATCGTTCTTTCATAATTTAACGAGTAAACTATAGCATTGCCAAACAACTCAAAATATACCACTTGATAGTTTTTGTCCTCACCATAACTGAATGAGAACGGCTTTAACAAAAGAATAAGTAGAGCTACAAAAATTAATTCTCCCCTTTTTCTCATGGCAATTTCACCATTAAGTTTTTAAAGTTTTTATGACGAACCCGGATTTCTCCATATTAAATACCATTTAATCATATCACGAATAATGTCAAGACCTGTTAAAATTGCCTAATTCTAATCCCCAAACCCTTTATCTTATATCAAATTTTAACGGCAATGGACAGGCGTTTGAAAGTGTGGCAACCATTACGAATTCACCAAATTCAGATGCCTTCGCATACGCTTCTTGAAGTGCTTTGAAAACTTTTTCATCATCACCATAAACAAGCGTGCTCATTGACCCGACATGTGTTTCAAGCCCGTGTGATCTGAAGATTTCAATTACACTGTTAATTGGCTCTATTATGTCCATTTGCCTCAATGGATATAAACTCACCTGAAGTGCAACCGCCATAATTATTTTTCATTTTTATTTTCACCGCTGAAAAATGTCCAGTAAATTCCAATTCCGAAAACTACACCGTAAAGAGTTGAAAGATAGGGATTACTTGTTATAGGACATGTCCCTGTTTTGCAACCGATGAAAGAATAATAAAGATACCCTGCTAAAGCTCCAGCGAGAATAAAGATTAACTTTAACCTTTTCACTTCGCTTCATCCTCTTTTTCTTTCAGACCTAAAACCTCATTCAACTCATCAATTATCTGTTCCATTTCATTCTCCTTTCCTTTTTCCTTTATCGCCTGCTCAAGCGTTCCCCATATCGGCTCACCACAGAC
>CAZQJI010000007.1:21345-59006 GCA_964593475.1 uncultured Bacteroidota bacterium
TTCCTTTTTCCTTTATCGCCTGCTCAAGCGTTCCCCATATCGGCTCACCACAGACGATACATTTAATACCCTTCTTCATAAGGAAACCAACTGAGTCGGGAAATTCAGTTACAAGATCTTCAATCGTGATGTCCTTTGTTATCTTTTTAGTTTTCATTTTCAATCCCAATTTGTTTTTTCCACTCAATTATCCCGCCGACGAGATTATAAACCTTTTTAAAACCATTTCTCACAAGTATTTCACTCGCTCTCCTGCTTCTGTTTCCACTTCTACAATAAACCACAATTTCAGAATTTTTATACTTTTCCAATTCACCAATCCGACTTTCAAGTTCTTGAACTGGTATATTTAAAGCACCGCTTATATGCCCCTGTTCAAATTCCTCCGGTGTCCGAACATCAAGAAGCAAAACATTTTTATCTTTCTTCAACTTTTCAAATGCTTGAACCGGTGTGATGTTAACATAGGATTGTTCCTGTTTTTGAAACTCTTGAACTTTACAACTTACAAGAAATAAAGCCAGAAGAAAAATTTTGATGCGAAGAAATTTCATTTTATCAAACAGATAACTTTGTAATGCGAATTGTTCAATTCACCCGATTCAACCACACGAAAACCTGCTCTTTCCAGAATTTTCAGAAGTTCATCTTGCGCAATTCTTTCATCATACGGTGGTCCTGCTTCCTCATATTGTTTCTTCCATTCAAGTATCACAATTTTACCACTATCTTTTGTAATACGCTTTACCTCTTTCAAAAACTTTTCAACATCTTCATTCTCATGCGTGACGAAAGCAAGAAATGTGAAATCACTTATCTTGTCATCAATCGGAAATTTATAATCGTTTTCAGCAAGTATCGGAATGACATTTTCTGGCAAATTATTCTGTCTCAATTTTTCAAGCATCTCTTTCTGGACATCAACAGCAAAAACTTTCCCGCTTTGCCCGACGATTTTTGACGCCGGGATTGTAAAATAACCACTTCCGCAACCTATATCAGCCATCGTCATACCTTCTCTCAAACCACATGATTTTAAAATTTCTTCCGGCGGTAAAATTTTTCTCCTTTCCTCATTCAGAAGACGATTCGCATTTTCCGGGTTAAACTTATGCATCTTAACACAAAATTTTATTTTACACTGCTTAATCTGACTTTAACGCTCACCGCACCTCTGAAATCTCCCGCTTGGTATCCTGTCGCTTTATCATCCGGATATTTCTCTTTTAAAAATTCCTTTATCTCTTTTTTCAAAAATTCATCAGAACCATGACAATTCAAACACATCGGCTGAACGATCAACGGTTTGAAATATCTCAAAACTTTTTCACCATTTTCCTCAACAACCTCATAATACTCCTGTGGCAATTCACCTTGTTTGTTGAGTTCGTCAAGTTTCTTTAAAATTTTAAGTTCGTAATCGTCTGGCTTATCAAGTTTATTTCTATATTTTTCGCTCACCCTTCTGACATAAACGCCGTATTTTTCCTGATGCGCTTTAATTATATCCTGAGCAAGGTTTGAACACGCCTTTATTGCACCTGCATACCCGCCCTTGCCAAGTTCTTTGAAAAGGACAGTTTTAACAGAATCAACAAGTTGATCAGAGATTGTTCGGCTTAACTCCACTGCCTTTTGAACCTTTTCATCACCCTGCAAAAAGATTGCGAAAAGAAGAATCAAAAATAATTTATTCATTTTTCATCACCTCTATTTCTGGTTGAATTATTTTGTATGTGTAATTTACCTCTGCACCTGATTTCTTCAAAATCGCAGACACGGAGCAATACTTTGTCTGAGAAAGTTCTATCGCATGCTCAACATCTTTCTCTTTTATATCTCTGCCGTAGAAAATATATTCAATGTTAACTTTTGTATATACTTTTGGATGTTCTTCCGCTCTTTCACCCGAAATTCTCATCTCAAACTTATCAAATTTCACTCTCTTTTTCCTCAGAATGCTCACAACATCCATTCCCGTGCATCCACCCAGCGCAATCAGGACAAGTTCCATAGGTCTTGTCCCAGCATCACTTCCTCCAACTGTTTCCGCTCCGTCCATAACAACCCAGTGGTTTGATTCACCTTTACCGACAAATGTCATCCCATCAACAAATTTAATTTCAACTTTCGGCATTTAAATCTCCCTTTTTATTTTTCAAAATTTATTGTATGCAAGTAAAAAACCAAGCAAGGCAAAATAAATTGTGCTAATTTTGGGATTACATAAAAGCGGACACATTCCACCAAGTTTTGCGAAATATCTACCTATAAAAAATCCCGAAACAGCGCCAAACAATGCTCCAATTATTCCCGCTAACATCAGAAACTCCAGATTTTATTTTGCCCAGATGTAATAATACCAGATGTTTTGACTGATTTCTCTGTCAACATAATTACAATTCCCGCAAACCCAGACCTCGTTATCACCACAACACTTCCTGACAAAAAACATCTTTTCTCCACACTTCGGGCAACTTCTTTCCTCAAGCGAATCAAAATTTTGAAAATTTAAATAAACTGAGCTCGTCAATTCACTTTTCATTTAAAAGCGTAATTATATCTCTTTCAAAAACTTCCTTCGGACGATATCCGACATATTTTGCTCTGATGTTTCCCTTTCTGTCAATCACAAATGTCGTTGGTATTCCACGAATTCCACCGTAATCTTGAGTGACTTTATAATTTCCAATCAAAACATGATAATTTATCCCGAATTCTTTCATAAATGGAACAACATCTTTTACACCGCCTTCATCAAGCGAAATTCCGATTATTTCAACACCTTTGTCTTTATATTTTTTGTAAAGTTCCACAAATCCAGGAATCTCTGCTCTGCACGGCGGACACCAGGTCGCCCAGAAGTCAAGAATGATAATTTTACCCTTAAAATCAGATAATCTGACTTTCTTGCCATTCACATCTGGAAGCTCAAAATCAGGAGCAGGTTTTATATCCGATGGTGCATTTGCAAACGCTGGAGTAATGGTTGAATAACTTTCTTCATCCGCAACCTGACTTGCTTTCTTGGAAGTATATCCAAGATAACCAACCACAAAAATTAAAATCAAAAGTCCGAATATCGGGAGCAAATTAACCTTGTTTTTCTTTGCTGGCATATTATCGGTCAATTTTATTTTTTAAACATTTTGAATAACCCGTTCAAGTTTTTCACGAACCTCAAGTGCGATTTCTTTTAATTTCGGATTGTCAATTATCTGAGCCATAACCATAGGATCAAAAGCAGAAACAGTAACTTTTCCATCTTTCTCATAAACTATGACATTGCACGGAAGTATAAGCCCAAGTTCATATTCCGCTTGAAGAGCACGATAAGCAAAAGGCGGATTGCAAGCCCCGAGGATAATATACTTGTCAAAATCAACATCAAGTTTTTTCTTCAATGTCTCCTTCACATCTATTGTCGTCAAAACACCGAATCCCTCTTTTTTCAATTCATCTGTGACTTTATTAACGGCTTCTTCATAAGTCAGATTCACGACCTTTGAAATTCCATACCTCATAGAAACCTCCTCAATATGTTTTCCGACTTTACACCGACGAAAAATTCTTTTATTTTCCCGTTTTCTATTACAACTGTTGAAGGTGTGCCCATAACACCGAGCTTCAATGCTATATTTATATCTTTGCTAACATCAATTTTAAATATCCTCGTCTTTCCGTTGCTTGAGTTTATCAGCTTATCAATTATCGGAGTTTGAACTTTGCAAGCGGAACAGGTGGGGCTATAAAAATAAATCATAACTCTTTCACCACTCCTTATCGCTTTCCCAAGCTCACCTCCAAGCTCCGGGGCTAACTTACCCCTTCTAAACTTAGCTCTCAAAACAACGCTAAAATTCAAAAAAACAAAAAACAAAATCACCGCAATAATTATATAAAGAATCAGCATTCACAAATTTTGATTTTAATTTTAAAAAGAAAAACCCCGATCATTTGATCGGGGCATAAATTTAAAATTTTAACTCCCCGAACTTTGGGTTTCTTTACGAGTAGAAATTTTAAAAAGAGAATACGCTGGACAATATCCAACAAGCCCTGTTATAAGCGGAAGAAGTCCAATCAGTCCCCAGTATTTGGAATTTCCTTCAACCCAGAACAAAAGCGAGAGAAGGAAAAGACCAACAATGACACGAAGAACCCTATCCCAAGTTGCTTCGTTTACCTTCATCTTAATGCTCCTTTTTAATTTGTTAAAAGATCAATATCTTCAGTTTTGCTTCTTCTCCTTCTTCTACGAGTTGGTCTTTCGGGAACGACAGCCCAAACACGAACATCAATATTCTCAACATCAAGATGAACCTCCGCCTCACAATAAGGGCAAATTTTAACGCTTTGCTTCTCAAGGAAAATTTGATTCTTACAGTTTGGACAGTCCGTTATGACCATCCCTATGACCTTCGCTTTTTGCTTATTTATAGGTGTCGTAACCAATTTGACCTCCAACATTATGTTTTCCAAAATCCATCCAATTTTTTATAACACATTAATCTACGCAAAATGTTTCACAAAGTCAATACGGTTGAATTTCTACAATTAAGATTGACTATTAACATTGATTTACAATAACTTACGGCAATTGAGAATAACCGTTCTTCATCTTCCAGATATAGTATTTCTCAAACCAGACCTTCATCCAGTGTGACCATGGTCCGGGGAAAAGAATATGATATTTTCTTGGCTTGAAATTTCTACTTGCCATGAAAAAGACGCCCATATTTCCAGCATCCATTACACAAAGCGGTGCTATATCAGCAAAATTAAGTTTTTTAACATGATTGGTTTCAAGCACCCGTGAAACGATATTATCAACTGCAACTCTTGCCATTACCTCAGACATATAACCTGTTTTCGGAACTCCAATTGGAATTTGCGTCGGCTCTGGATATTTAACTGCAACAGCAACACCAGCTGCGTAGATGTTGTCATAATTAATGTGTCTGTAAGTATCATCAACTGGTATAAAGCCAGCTTCATTACCAAGCCCGGAATCTCTGACTGCCTTAACACCAAGATATGGCGGAATAATCATCGCATATTTGTAAGGTAGAACCTCACCATTTGAAAGATAAATTTCATCCGGTGTGATTTTTTCAATTGCAACATTTGTGATTCCACGAATTCCAACTTTTTTAAAGAAATATTCGGTCATCTTCTGCGAATTTCCAACTCCGCCAAGTCCAAAATTACCTAAAAACGGCTCGGATGTAACGAAAGTTATATTAACTTTGTCTCTTATTCCTGCTTTCCTCGCTGCATATTCAATGTTAAACACGAACTCATAAGCTGCTCCGAAACAACTCGCTTTTTGTGTAGCACCTATTACGATTGGACCCGGATTTTTTACAAATTCCTCCCACTTTTCACCAGCGTGAAGCGCATGGTCAATTGTGCATATTGAAGTAGTATATCCACCATGTGGTCCTAAACCTTCAACTTCGGAAAAGTGTAAATCAGGTCCCGTGGCTATTATCAAAAAATCATAGTTATAATTTCCATTCGTCGTTTCAACAAGATTTTTCTCGGGGATAATTTTTGTCGCCTCAGCATGAACGAATTTTATACCTTTATTTTCAAGAACAGGTTTTATTTCAAACGAAATATCTTCTGGCTTTCTCCAGCCAAATGGAACCCAGATTAAAGATGGTATGAAAACGAAATTTTTTGATTTTGAAATTACGGTTACCTCTGCTTTATCTTTGAGCTTTCTTTTAAGATCAAACGCTGCCGTTAACCCAGTGAATGATCCACCGAGAATAACTATTCTTGTTGTCATTTTCGTCTATTTCTTTCGTTTTAATTAAAAGTTGTTAAAATTTTCTTTAATTTACCTTCAAAGTAAAGTTTAAGTGCATCTGAAATTTTTATTGATTTCGGAGAAACATAAATAAGTTTCCCTTCCGAAAGCATTCTGTCAATCATAGGTTTACCCATGTGCGATGTTATTATCACATTAACATCTTTCAAAGTTTCAGCTATAATCTCTGCTCTTCTGTGCCTGTGTCCGTGATCATGTTTGTGTGCTTCACTGTTATGCCTTAATTCAGTTTCTCTGCCTTCTTCGTCTGTTATCAAGAAATAATGAGCATGTCCAAAGGCATCGGAAATGTGTTCGCCATCATCTGTTGGGATTGCGATTTTCATATCAATTAAGGGATTTTGTTTTAAAGCAAAGCAAAAATTGAAATGCCTAAAATTACAAATAAGAGCTGAAACAACGACTCTTTAGGCGAAAAACGACGATGTAGCTCTGGAACAAGATCAACAAGAGCGACATATATAAAACCGCCTGCGGTAAATGGGATAAGGTTAAATTTGACAAAAGAAATTTCCTCAGCGAAAACATATCCAACCACACCGCCTGCGACAGCAAAAAGAGCTGTTAAAAAATTTAATGCCAACGCTTTCTTCTTACTAAATCCACCATGAATTAGAATACCGAAAT
Organism: uncultured Bacteroidota bacterium; assembly: GCA_964593475.1. GTDB lineage: Bacteria > Bacteroidota > Ignavibacteria > Kryptoniales > Kryptoniaceae > Kryptonium. The sequence continues at coordinate 27,812 of CAZQJI010000007.1, forward strand.
CACCGAGTTCTTGAGGCACCTCGTGCGCAATAATTGCAAGCGTCGTTATAAATCCAAGATTAACATCCATAACAAAACTTCCCGCTATTACTGCACCATCAATAAAATTATGAAAGCTATCACCGATCAAATTTAAATAAGCGAAAGAATGAACTTCGCATTTTTGCTCATGACAGTGCCTCCAGTAGAAAAATTTTTCAAGAAGGAAAAAGACAATAATACCAAGAAGGACAAAATATATCGCTTTGTCATTGTTCTGCATTGACTTGGGTATCATGCGTAGAAAAGCAACACCTATCAACGCACCTGAAGCAAACGAAACAAGCCATATAATAATTTTCTCAAGCACCTTTTCCTTTATACCAATAAAAACAATTCCAACAAGTGAAAACAAACTTACAAAAATATTTGCCAAAATTATCTTAAACAATGTGCTCATTTTTAAATCTTAAAAGTTGATTTTTAATCTTCAATCACCGCCAAAATATCGCTTCTTGAAATTATCCTGTACTCTTTTCCGTTCATCTCAATTTCTTCACCGCCATACTTTGCGAACAAAATTTTATCACCTTCTTTAACCTTCTCACGCAAATCTTCATCAGTTCCAACTGCTATCACAATTCCAATCCTTGGCTTCTCCTTTGCCGTGTCAGGGATTATGATACCAGAACTTGTTCTTGATTCAACTTCTTCAAGTGGTTCAACGAGGACTCTGTCATCAAGTGGTTTAATTCTCATTTTCTCCTCCGTTTATTTTTGTTTTTAATTTTTATTTCAAACCAAGTAATTGATCAATTTTTGCCCTATCAAATCCGACAACCGGTCTGTTATTTATCAAAATAACAGGAACACCAGTTTGACCTGTGAGACGAATTAAATCTTTTACTGCTCTTTGATCACGGGTTACATCAACTTCCGTAAATTTTATCTTTTTCTGCATAAAATACTGCTTTGCTGCTCTGCACCACGGACAGGTTGGAGTTGTGAAGATTATAACTTTAGGTTGTTTCTGCTCCATAAGTTTCATTTTTTAATTTTCTTTTCAAGATCACTTGCAGCAATCAAAATTGGGTCCCAAACCGGAGCAAAAGGCGGAGCATAGCTTAAATCAAGCTGTCCGATTTCATCAACTGTTAGCTTTGCGTGAAGAGCGGTCGCAAAAACATCAATTCTTTTAGCAACCCCATCTCTCCCAACCATTTCTGCACCAAGCAAACGCCCGGTTTTTCTATCAGCGATAAGCTTAACCCTTATTTTGCTCCCGCCGGGATAATAATGCGCTCTTGAACCATGCTCAATAACCGTGGATACATAATCAAAACCCTCGGCTTTCGCCTGTTTTTCAGATATTCCGGTTCTTGCAACTTCAAGATCAAAAACCTTAAAAACAGCAGTTCCCACTATTCCTTTAAATATGGCATTTCCACCTGCTGCGTTTTCACCTGCGACTTTGCCCTGTTTATTTGCGGTCGTCCCAAGCGGAATATAAACTGGACGATTTAACACAAGATGAAACGCCTCAGCACAATCTCCAGCCGAATAAATCCCTGGGATATTTGTCTCCATCCTTTGATTAACTGCAATTGCCCCGGTGCGCCCAAGTTCAATCCCTGCCTCTTTTGCAATTTCAGAATTCGGTTTTATACCCGCACCAATCAAAACAAGATCAACATCAACAATTTCACCATTACTTAACTTCGCCCTCCTGACATATCCATTTTCACCTGTAAACTCCTCAACTGAGGTTGATTTCAAAAGTTTAACTCCATTTCTCTGAAGTTCCTGTTCCACCACCTCGTTTATCTCATCATCCATCGTCCCGAGAATGTTTGGCATTTGTTCAACGATTAAGACATCCATACCAAGTGAGGCAAGCGATTCAGCCATCTCCATCCCGATATAACCGGCGCCAACGATCAGAGCTTTTTTAGGCGAGTTCTCCTTTATGAAATTTTTTATCCCGATCCCATCTTCAAGAAATCTTATTGTGAAAATCCCTTTTAAATCAATATCCTTGATATTTGGCTTAACAGCACGTGCACCCGTTGCGATGACAAGCTTATCATATTGAACTTCAAATTCTCTGTCGTTCTCAAGATTTTTGACAAGTATAGTTCTTTTTGCCGGGAAAATTTTCAAAACCTCGTGATGTGTGAAAACATCAATGTTTCTTTTCTCTTTAAAGAACTTCGCATCATATACGACAAGATTTTCAGGTGCTTTAATTATATCCGAGACAAAATAAGGCAATCCACAAGAACCGTAGGATACAAATCCGCTTTTTTCAAAAACAAGAATTTCAATATCAGGTCTCAATCTCCTTGCTCTGCTTGCTGCGCTCATACCCGCAGCGACGCCACCAATGACGACAAGTCGCTCTGCCATGTTAACTTCTTAATTTTGTTCTTTAATCATCTCTTTTGTCTTTCTCGCTGCCTCAACAACTTTATCAACATAATGTCTTTCTGGCAACGCCCCTTCAAAATAATAGACATCATTCATCACAACTTTTGGAACCCCCATAACCATATACTTCTCCGCAAGATCCGGAAACTCTATCGCTTCAACCATATCCGCTGTTATCAAATCGCTCTCCATCGCAAGCTGATGTGCAAGATGAACTGCACTCGGACAATATGGACATGTCGGGGTCACGAAAACTTGAATATGAACCGGAACATCAATCTCTTTAATCTTCTCAATGCTTCTCTGACTCAATCCCGATGTCCCTCTTGAGACCATCTCAATATCTGAAAGAAGCGACGCAAACTCATAACCGGATGGAATTCCGAAATACCTTATTCCGTAGTCCTTCGTCTCACTTGCGATAACGGTTGCTGGAACTTTATCTATCTTGAATTCAGCAACTTTATCTTCATCGGTATAAAAGTTATAAATTTCAAGTTGAATTTTGTCCGAAAGTTCAGCAAGCTCGGTTAAAAGTTGCTTCGTCTCCCTGCAATACTGACAGTCAAGTTCCCGTGTGAAGTGAATTAATCTGACTTTGTTCACAAGATTTTGCTCAAATCTTTTTCTTAATTCTTCCCTGTCGTCTGCGTCAAGAAACATGGCTTTCCTTCCTCCTTTTAGTTTTGTTTTTGAATTAATTTTAAAATTTCAATCGCAACAGGATTTACAATTGAATAATAAACCGTATTACCTTTTCGGGCGCTTTTAATGATTCCACTATGTCTCAAAACCGCCAGATGCTGTGATATAAGCGCCTGCGAAAATCCAATCGCCTTCCAGATCTGCGAAACTGTTTTATCCGAATCCACAAGCTCATTAATTATCCTCAATCGTATCGGATGTCCGAGAACCCTCAAAATTTCAGCCATATCCACATAGTTCTTCATTTCATCCTTAAACATAACTTTTAAACATTTAACTTTTCACGCTCTAAAATCTTTGCGATTTTTATCACGAGAGGATGAACAACTCTGTATCTTATATTTTGACCTTCTCTTTCAGCTTTAACGATGCCTTTCGCCCTTAACAGCGAAAGATGCTGAGAGATTTTCGGCTGTGGCTCGCCAAGACAATTTTCAATATCGCTTACGCACAGTCCTTCCTCAATTAATCCGCAGATAATTTTCAATCTTACAGGATGACCAAGGATTTTAAATATCTCTGCTTCTTCCTCAAAACTTATGGCTTTTGCTTTCCTTATATCCATATTCAAACATTCGGATATTTTTATATTGCGATATAAATATAATAAAAATTTTCGCCTTTGTCAAGGGACAGTTTGACAGATGAACCCTTTAAAAACAATGTTTATCAAAAAATTTAAAACAAATTAAACCAGCGCAATTTGAAAAAATGACATTTTGAATTTATCTTTGTCTTGAACTGCAATGAAATTCAAAGATGAAAAATTGGAAATGAAAGTTGGCTTGTTTATACCCTGTTACATTGACCAACTTTATCCACAGGTTGGAGTTGCAACGGTTAAAATTCTCAAAAAACTGGGGGTTAAATTTGATTATCCTTTAAATCAAACCTGCTGCGGTCAACCAGCATTTAACACCGGATATTGGGAGGAAGCAAGGGTGATTGCGGAAAATTTCAAAAATATATTTTCAAAGTTTGATTACATCGTCTCACCGTCTGGCTCATGCACAAGTATGGTAAAAATTTTCTACCCCGAGATTTTTGAAAATTCTGATGACTTGAAAAATAAAATTTTTGAATTGACAGATTTTCTTGTAAATGTGTTGAATGTTGATTCAACTGGAGCTGAATTTGAACATACCGTTGCGTATCATGATTCATGTCATGCTTTAAGAGAGCTCGGGATTAAGAGTGAGCCGAGATTACTTTTAAAAAATGTGAAAAAATTAAAACTCGTTGAGATTGAAGACGCCGAAGATTGTTGTGGATTTGGGGGAACATTCTCGGTTAAATTCCCCGAGATATCCACCGAAATGGTAAAGGATAAAGTTAAAAGCATTGTAAATTCAGGCGCTGAATTCGTCACATCAACCGATTCAAGCTGCCTGATGCATATTTTTGGTTATGCAAAGAGAAACAACTTTAAAATCAAGTCAATTCACATTGCGGAAATTCTCGCAAATTTCTAAAAAATTTAGCTGAGAAAATGAAATACAGCGCACAAAAATTTTCAATAAACGCCATCAGAGCTCTTGAAAATAAAAAATTACGCGCTAACTTAACTCGTGCAATAAAACACACGCTCACCAAAAGAGTTGAAGTTGTATCTGAACTATCAAACTGGGAGGAACTTCGTCAGCTTGCACACGATATAAAGAAACACACGATTGAAAATCTTGGTTATTATCTTGAACTTTTTGAAAAGAAAGCAGTTGAAAATGGTATAAATGTTTTGTGGGCGAAAGATGGGGATGAGGCGAGAAAATTTGTAATTGAAATCGCTAAAAGAAGGGGCGTAAAATTATGTGTTAAGTCAAAATCAATGGTGACAGAGGAAATCGGTTTAAGAGAATTTCTGGAGGAAAACGGAATTGAAACGATTGAAACAGACCTCGGTGAATTTATAGTTCAACTTGCAGATGAAATGCCATCGCATATAACAGCACCAGCGATGCATAAGTCAAGAGATGAAATTGGAAAACTTTTTGCAGAAAAACTTGGTGTTGAATTCACAACCGAGCCGGAAGAATTAACAAGCATCGCAAGAAAAATTTTAAGAGAAAATTTTTTAAACGCTGACATCGGAATATCCGGCGCAAATTTTCTTGTGGCTGAAACAGGTTCAATCGTCATAGTTGAAAACGAAGGGAATGCCGGGCTTACGACAACACTTCCTAAAATTCACATCGCAATTGCCGGGATAGAAAAAGTCATACCACGACTTGCTGATTTGACGGTTTTTTTCAAAATCCTCGGAAGAAGCGCAACCGCGCAGAGATTTACAAGTTATGTTTCAATCATAAACTCACCACGAAAGAATAAACCCGATTCTCCCGAAGAAATTTACCTTATCCTGCTTGACAATGGACGAACTGAATTTTTAAAATCAGAGAAATTAAAGCCGGCACTTTATTGCATAAAATGTGGCGCTTGCATGCTTGCCTGCCCGATTTATCAAAGAATCGGTGGACATGCATACGGCTCAATTTACCCAGGACCGATTGGCTCAGTTTTAACTCCAATGATGTTTGGTTTTGACAATGCCAAGGACTTGCCATTTGCTTCATCTTTATGTGGCAAATGTTACGAGATTTGTCCTGTTAAAATTGAAATTCACCACATCTTGTTATGGTTAAGGCATAAAGCAGTCCAAGAAAATTTGACTTCAAAATTTGAAAAACTCATTTTCAAAATCTGGGCAATTTCAATGAGAAATGTTAAACTTTACGAATTTGGCGCAATGCTTTTGAGATTTATCTCAAAAATTGGCTTGAAACCAAAACTTAAAAAATGGGCAAGAACACGTGAATTCCCGCAACTTGCTGAGAAATCTTTCAGAGAAATATGGCGCAAAGAATTAAAAGACAGGGTCATATGAACTCAAGAGAACAAATAATCAAACTCTTGAAAGCCCGTCAAACAAATAAAACACCATTGCCAGAACTTAAAACAACACCACTGGCTGATGCTGACCTTGTGGAGAAATTTAAATTTGAATTTGAAAGAGCTGGAGGAATTTTAATAAAGGCGAGTTTTGATGAGATTTTTGATGCTCTTTCAAAAATTATAACAATGGAGAATTTGAGAAAAATTTACGCTGAAAATTTTGATGATGAAATCAACAGCATTATTAAAAATCTTCAAATAGATGAAATTATCACTCAACCACATTCACACAGACAAATTTCGCTTGTTGACGCTTCAATAACATCATGTGATTTTCTGATTGCAGAAACAGGAACGATAGTTTTCATACACCGGGATGAAAAATTTAAAAGTTCAGTTTTGCTTCCACGAGTTCACATCATAATAGCAAGAAATGAACAAATAGTTGGAACACTTGGAGAAGTTTTTTCACTTATCGGAAAAAATTTTGATTCAATATTTTTGATAACCGGACCAAGCAGAACTGCAGACATAGAGAAAGTCATAGTTCGTGGCGTTCACGGACCTCAAAAAGTTTATCTCATCCTCGTTTGAACAAAGCTTTCATTCCGTTTAAAAACTCCGGGAGCGTATATTTTGGAAACCTCGGCCAGGTTACGATAACGACAATAGCGATCCAGACAATTAAAAGCGCTCCATAAGTCGGTGCATATTTTAAAGCATTCAAAATCATCATTCCATACGGTGGTGCCTGCAATCCCCACGCAAGATGTTCTGATTTAAAATAAAGAAGCAGAAAAGCACTTAACAAAATGTATCCGAAACCAATCCATACGGGGATTAAATTTGAAAAAGTTAAAAACAACCAGCAACCCAATGATACAGTCACATCTGCCGTTAAATCATGTTTCCCTATCCAGGTTTGTGTCTTCCTCGGATCAAGCCGTGAAATCGGTCCATCAAGTAAATCTGTAACCCAGGCGATCCAGAGCAAGGTTGAAGCAATCGCCAAACCTTGAGATATCTCATAAAACGAGAAACGAACGATATAAAGCCCGATCAAAAATCGTGCTGTTGTTAAAAGGTCTGCTGCAAATTTTAAACTTAGTGTGATTCGCATTTTGAACTGAAATTAAGTTAAGAATTTATCAAATATCAAACCAATGATGAGAAGCCCTGAGAAATAAAGTTGAAGTTTTGCGGTCAAAAGGTCAAGAAATGTGAAGTTAACAAGCGCTTGATTAAACGACACTTTTATATTTTTAATTGCAACGGGCAAACTAACAAGCGCAAGCAATCCTGAAACGGGCAAAAATCCTTTAAATGCGAAATAAACAATGAGAAGATAAGCCAGTGAAACAAGTAAGGTGTAATAATAACTTGACGCTTTAACTCCAATTACACCTGCAAAAGTTTTATAACCAGCGCTAAAATCCTCTTTTATGTCCCTGAAATTATTCCCGTGTAAAATTGCGGTTGTCAAAAGCCCAATAGGGATTGAAAGAATAACGGGCAACCAGGAAAATTCCCTTGTCTGAATGTAATAAACCCCCGCCGTCATAATTGGACCGAAAGCAAGAAATACAGACAGATCTCCAAGCGCTCTATATTTAAAACCAAGCGGTGGTGCAGTATAAAACACGCCAAGGATTAAACCCGGAATCATGAAGTATAAAACTTTATAGTCAAACGCAAACACAAAATAAAAACCAATAGCAAGCGAAACCAAAAGTAGAACAACTCCGAATGCGAGATGATGTTTTGGCTTCATCAAACCATCAACAAGGACACGGCTTGAACCAAGAACTCGCCATGTATCAGCACCTCTTATATAATCAAAATAATCACTCAAGACATTAACCGCAGAATGAGCAAGCAAAAGCCCAAAGAAAGCAAGAACAAACAAAGGAATAGAAACAGACGGGCTTATAAATGTCCCGAGCAAAACAGGGGCAATCGTCGCCGGAAACGCAAAAGGTCTAATTGCTCTGTAAGCGACTTTCCAGAAACTGTATTTTGTCTTTAATTCGGTTTGAAAAAGTTTTAAAACTTCATCCGTCACCTCAATTTCTGCTCTCGGTTTCCATTCCTCCGTGAAATCGGAAATGTAAAGTTTTGTCGGTCTTATCCTGAACAATGTAACTCCAGGGATTTTCTTCGCATAAACCACGAGTTCAATTGCTTTCCTGAAAATTATGCTTCGCTCGGGTCTTTCAGCGATATCTCCGAGTTTTTCAGCAATCCCCTCACCTTGAATAAATCTATCAGGAACACCATGCTCAATTACGAAGAACACATGTGGGTTTTCAATGACATTTTGATAATTTCTTCCCCTTTCAAGAGCGACATAAATATAGCCATCTTCCTCACCGAAATAAACTTTTCCCGCCCAAACTCCATTTTTCCCACTGCTTACAAGTGTAAGCGTCTTATTTTCCTCAAAAACTTTTTTTGCGGTTTCAAGATAAGGTTTGTATCTGTCAATCATATCTTGTTTGCCTTTTGTTTTGGAACTCATTTAAATTTAGCAATGTCATAAAAATAAAACAATCATAAAAAATCAAAGTGCCCATGATGTTAATGGCTATAATTTTTCAGCTATTATTTGGAATTTTAAGCACAGATGAAGACAGGATAAATCGCTTAAAAACCGAATACGGGAGCATATACATAGATGGCAAGTTTTACAATCTTGACCCAAACTTCAAACGTGGGAAATTTTCAGTTGTATTTCCGTTCATAATGAAGAGAATTTTTGAGATGTTGTTTGGAGGCGGAAGCGAAAGGAGAAGTTGCGATTTTGAACTCGTTAATTTTGATAGGGAAATTTACAATAAAACAAACCCATCAAACAAGATAACCTGGATAGGGCATTCAACTTTTCTTGTCCAGATGGATGGTGTCAACTTCATAACCGACCCAATTTTTAGTATGAAGGCAGGTCCTTTGGGGAACAAAATCGGCTCAAAAAGATATACACCGCCACCTTTTGAAATTGAAGATCTACCTAAAATTGACTTCGTCATAATTTCACACAATCATTATGATCATCTTGATATACCAACATTGAAAGAGATACACGCTTTAAATCCAGATGTAAAAATTTTCGTCCCGTTGAAAGTTAAAAAACTCCTTGAAGAGGAAGGGCTTGGTGAAAATGCGATTGAACTTGATTGGTGGGATGAGGTTAATTTTAAAGGTTTGAGAATAATCTTTACACCCACACAACATTTTTCAGGTCGCTGGATAAACGATGCGAATGAGACGCTCTGGGGTGGATATGTGATAATTGGTAAGAAAAAATTTTACTTCGGCGGGGACACGGGATATTTCTTCGGTTTTAAGTTAATTGGCGATATATTTGGTCCGTTTGAGCTCGTCTGTCTTCCGATAGGTGCATATAAGCCAGCGGAGATGATGAGACCCGTTCATATGAACCCGGATGAAGCGGTAAAGGCGTATCTTGATTTGCGTGGAAAAATTTTCTGCGCAATGCACTGGGGAACATTTGATCTTTCTGAGGAAAGATGTGATGAACCACCAAAGAGATTGTTAAGTTGCGTTGACAGTTTAAATCTTGATAGACAAAATTTTAAGATTTTCAAACATGGTGAAACAATTGAATGGTAAATTTGTTTTTTAAATCTGTCAGAGTTAAATTTTAAGTGCAAAGTTTTCGTTCTTTAACTTTTTGCGACCCGTGGGGGTGCTTCCCGGAATTCGGGAGGCTGAGATTATACCCCTTGAACCTGATCTGGGTAATGCCAGCGTAGGGAAACGGGTCGGCGACTTCAAAAAATTTTGTCAAGCCGTTTTTCCCTATGCTGCTTCTTGTGGAAAAACGGCTTTTTTATTCCTATCCCTTCTCAGCTTACCCCCGAATTCCCCACCTCCACGGGTTTCAAATTCAACAAAAAACAAAAAATGGAGCAAAAACCATGCTTAAAAAATTATCTTTAACTTTACTTGTAATTTCAATTCTCATATCAAATTTGTTTGCGCAAAGCAAAGTTAAGGGCTATGTCTTTGATGCGGAAACAAAAAAACCGCTTCCGGGAACAAATGTTTATATAGAAAATTTAAAACTTGGCTCGGCAACGGATCAGAATGGATATTTTGAGATAAATAATGTTCCGGCAGGAAAATTAAACATCGTCGCAAGTTTCATTGGCTATGAAAGGCAAAAAAAACAAGTTGATGTGAGACCCGGTTCAGAAATAAATTTAAACTTTTACCTCAAACCAACCGTTTTACCATCGCAGACAATCGTTGTAACCGCGCTCATTGCAACTGAAAGAGAATCACCTGTTGTATTTTCAAATCTTGGCAAACAACAGATAAAAGATTTTTACACCACCCAAGATGTTCCAATTTTACTTTCCGAACTTCCATCTGTTCTGTCGTATTCATGGTCCGGGAATGGGATTGGCTATAACTATTTGAATCTTCGTGGATTTGATCAAAGGAGAATTTCTGTTCTTGTAAATGGGATACCTCAAAATGATCCCGAAGACCACGGGGTTTACTGGCTTGATATGCCTGACCTTCTTGCAAGCTCTGAAAGCGTGCAAATTCAGCGTGGTGCTGGAAGCGCATTTTACGGACCTCCAGCAATCGGTGGCTCTGTCAACATCATAACTTCAAACTTCTCGCCTGAACCAAAAATTTCTCTTTTCACAGGATATGGAAGCTACAACACCAAGAAACATTCCATTGCGATCAATTCCGGTTTAATCGCAAGCAAATACTCACTTTACAGTCGCCTTTCATACATCGCAACAGATGGTTATAGAGAAAAATCGTGGGCAAAATTCCCATCATACTTTTTCAGTGGAATCAGATACGATGAGAATATGACAACGCAGATAAATCTCTATGGGGGACCTTTTGAAGATCACCTCGTATATCGCGGAATTCCAAAAGAATGGGTGAAAGATAAGAATAAAAGGAAAGCAAATTTAAATTATATGGATGTTACGACCCGGGATGATGAGATTGAAAACTTCAGTCAGCCGCATTATGAGATCCTGCACGAATGGAGATTTGGGGAGAACTTAACACTTAACAATACTTTGTTTTACATTCGTGGCGTCGGCTTCTGGGATATGGATGCTTCGTGGGCAGATACAGTTTACTTCCGTCTCTCAAAACCATACGCAGAAAAATTTAACTTTACAATTCCATCTGAAAACCCCGGCGAGGCAATCGCAAGATATTTCATTGACCTGAATCAATATGGATGGTTGCCGAGGTTAACACTCAAACATAAAAACGGAGAGCTCACAATTGGCGCGGAATTCAGAATACACAGAGGATTTCACTGGGGAAAGATCGTCTGGGCTCAGAACCTGCCAAAGGGATTACCAAGCGATTACAGGTTTTATGAGTATAAGGGCGCAAAAGACATTGTTTCATTCTACATTCACGAGTTCCTGCATGTAAAGCCAAATTTGAGATTGATGGCAAGTTTGCAATTCGTTTACAACAGATATAGAGTTTATGATGAAAAAGAATTCTATGACTATATCTCTGGCAAATGGATCAGTAATGAGTTCTCTGTTCCGTATTACTTTTTAAATCCAAAAGTTGGAGTAAGTTATGATCTTACACAAAATATAAACATCTTTGGAAGTTTTTCAATTACAAATCGTGAGCCAAGCAGAAGAGATTTATACGATGCAAGCGATGGCTACTGGTATCCATGGGGTAAGAAACCAAATTTTGAGGTAAAACCAGATAGAAGTTTTGATTTCACGAAACCGCTTGTAAAACCAGAGCGTCTTTCTGACCTTGAACTTGGCGTTGGATATTTTGGCGATAACTACAAATTCACAGCAAACTTTTATTATATGGATTTCAAAAATGAACTCGTCAAAAGCGGACAATTAAACATCTTCGGCGACCCAATTGTTGGAAACGCTGAAAAAACAAGACATGTCGGAATTGAATTGACAACGGAAATCAGAAATCTTCCTATCAATGGTTTTGAGTTTTCCGCAAATGCAACGATAAGCAGAAACAGGATAGTAAAACATGGGGAATATGTCTGGAAAAATCCATATACAGGTGAAACCTACTCAACTCCGCATAGAATTCCACTTGATGGGAAGAAAATCGCTGGATTCCCGGATTATATCGGTTCAGCAAGGATAACTTACAGAAATTACGGATTCCTGATTTCACTTCTCGGCAAATATGTTGGGGAATTTTACACGGACAATTTTAATCTCGTTCCTTCAAACAATGTCGCCGGTAAAGATAGAAAGGTTGACGCATACACAGTTTTTGACCTGACGATAGCGTATAAATTTGAAAAGATTCTTGGATTTAAAAATGTTGAATTGAAATTGCAAGTTAACAATTTGTTTAACACTCTTTATGCTGCTTCTGGAGTTGGAGATGATTTTTATCCGGGTGCTGAGAGAAATTATTTTGTGAGTATCGGATTTGACCTTTAAATTATATCAAGGGGTGGGCGTTCTCACCCCTCTTTTTAAAGTTTTTCAGAAAATCAGAGGTTATTTTTGAAATCCCTTTTAATTTGCAATGGAAATATACCGTCGGCGAAATTTTTACGAAGCATCATCAAAAATTATGATGTGATTGCCTGTGCGGATGGCGGAGCAAATATAGCGTTTAAACTTAAAATTTTACCCGATTTCATAATTGGAGACCTTGACTCAATCAGACAGGATGTTAAAAAGTTCTTTGAAAGAAAAGAAGTTGAAATAATCCACGACACAGATCAAAATAGCACTGATATAGAAAAATCTGTAAAGTTTCTTTTATCTCGGGGATTTACCCACATTGATATAATTTCCGCAATTGGTGACAGGATTGACCACAATCTTGGAAATTTAAGTGTGCTTGTAAATTTTTGCTCAAAAGCAAAATTGCGAATCATTGATGAAGGAATAGAGATATTTTTCACGAAAGACAAAATCTCTTTTGAAACAAACAAAGGTGATTCAATTTCACTTATACCGCTGGGATTAAAAGCAAGCGGAGTTAAAACGAAGGGTTTGAAATTTAAACTTAACAACGAGACATTGATTTTCAGCGGTAGAGGTGTAAGCAATGTTGCAACGGGAAAAAGAGTTTCAATTGAAATCAAAAGAGGTGGGTTGTTTGTGATTAGAAAAACAACTTCTTTTGACTTATGAGAGCAAATCTTGCGATAGAGGATGTAATTTTGATAGCGCTTTACTTCGCAAGCGTTCTTTTCATCGGTTTTAAAGCGAAGAAAAAAGATAATGATGAAGTTGAAGAATATCTTCTTGCGGGTAGAAGCATAACACTTCCGATGTTTGTTGCGACCCTTGTTTCAACATGGTATGGCGGAATACTTGGCGTTGGTGAATTCACATACAAGCATGGTATATCTACCTGGATTGTTTTCGGACTACCTTATTACATTTTCGGGGCGTTGTTTGCTTTTCTTCTTGCCGGGAAAATACGCAAATCAAAACTTTTCACAATTCCCGACCGACTTGCACAGGTTTACGATAAAAAAACTTCATTTCTCGGAACGCTCCTGACACTGATTCTTGTCACACCAGCACCTTACTTTTTGATGCTTGGTGTTTTATTCCAGATGATATTTGATGTTGATTTGAGATTAAGCATAATTTTAAGCACAATTTTATCTGCAAGTTATCTTTTCGTTGGCGGATTTAGAGCAGATGTTTACACCGACATATTTGAATTTTTTTTAATGTTTGCTGGATTTGCTTTGATAATTCCTTTTGCAAGCATAAAATTTGGTGGATTTGATTTTTTGCTGTCAAATCTGCCGGACAAAGCTTTGAGTTTAACGGGCGGAAATTCAATTCAATATATAATAGCGTGGTTTTTGATAGCGATATGGACGCTTGTTGACCCCGGATTTTATCAGAGATGTTACGCTGCGAAAGACGAAAAAACGGCGAAATATGGAATTTTAATCTCAATTTTATTCTGGATGATTTTTGACTTTATGACTATAACTGCTGGTCTTTACGCAAGGGCAATTTTACCTAATCTTGAACAACCAATTATGGCTTATCCATCACTTGCAGAGGTTGTGCTGCCAAAGATAGCAAAAGGTCTATTTTATATCGGTATGCTTGCAACCATTATGTCAACGCTTAACACATTAACATTTATATCAGCAGTCACAATTGGAAACGATATAATCTGGAAATTAAAAAAGACACACAACAGCGAGGTCAGGATAAACTTTTACACGAAAATCGGGCTTTTTATAACTTTGATAACATCAATTCTCTTTGCGATATATTTTCCATCCGTCGTTGACCTCTGGTATATAATCGGGACATTAGCGATTCCAGGACTTTTAATACCTGTTATCACAACATATTTTGAAAATCTGACTCCGACACCAAGGATTGCTTTTTTAACGATGTTTTCTGGTTTTTCATTTTCGCTTCTCTCGTTTATACTTGGCTATATTTTCAAATCTCCTGATGGAACCCCGTCATATCCTTTAGGGCTTGAGCCGATGTTTCCGGGGTTAATAGCATCGTTTCTGGTTTATATCATTGGAAAACTTTGGGAGTGAAAATTTGTTTTTTAAAGCCGAAAATGTTATTTTTACAAACAAAAAATTGAAAATTTAAAGGCAGGTTTCCTGACATGGCTCGTATTGATGTAATTGCAAACAGGACATATTCACCGAAAGAAGAAGAAGTCATCAACCAAAGGAAATGGTATTTAATTGACGCAGAAGGGCAAACCCTCGGGAGATTGGCGAGTAACATAGCAAGAATTTTAAGGGGAAAACATAAACCTATTTTCTCCCCGCATGTTGATTGTGGCGATTTTGTCGTGGTAATAAACGCAGAAAAAATCAAAGTCACAGGCAAAAAAGAAGAAAAGAAATTTTATTTCAGTCACTCCGGTTACCCGGGCGGTGAAAAATTTGAAAGTTTAAAGGACCTTCTTAAGAGAAAGCCGGAGTGGGTTCTGTGGCACGCAGTCAAACTTATGTTGCCCAAAAACCGTCTTGCAAGGCGAATAATTCGCAAACTTAAAATTTATGCAGGTCCAAATCATCCACACCAGGCACAAAAACCTGAACCAATTCCGGAAGAACTGCTTTTAAAGTAAAACAAAAATTGGACTTAAATGGCGATGGCTGTAATCTCATATGATGCGGTTGGAAGAAGAAAAACCTCAGTTGCACGGGTGCGACTTATTCCCGGAACCGGGAAAATCACCGTAAATAAACGCGATTTTGAAAATTATTTCCCGATTGAAGCACACAGGGTTGATATACTTCAACCATTCGTTGTGACAAACACACTTGGTCAGTTTGATGTCATAGCAAGGGTTGAAGGCGGTGGTTTAACAGGTCAAGCAGGAGCGATACGACTTGGAATAGCAAGGGCTCTTTTAAAAGTTGATGAGACATACAGAAAGATTTTGCGCCAGTATGGACTTTTGACAAGAGACCCACGTATGGTTGAACGCAAGAAATACGGTCAACCTAAAGCAAGAAAGAGATTCCAGTTCTCAAAGAGATAAAAATTTTTATCACACATACTCTCCGAGTCCCGAAGCAAATCGGGATAATCTTCGCAAGGGTGTTCGGGTTTATGCGCCCGAATCTTGCGAAGATGTGAGGAGAGTAGAGGTTAAAACCAAAACTAAAAATGGAGGAGAAATCTTTATGCCCAGAGTAGAACTTCAGCAATTACTTGAAGCGGGAGTCCATTTCGGTCACTTAACACGCAGATGGAATCCGAAGATGAAGCCGTTCATATTTATGGAAAAGAACGGCATTCACATTATTGATTTAAAAAAGACACAAGAATATCTTGACATCGCCTGTGAAGAAATCAAGAAAATAGTTCTGCAGGGAAAACAAGTTCTATATGTGGGGACAAAAAAGCAAGCGAAGGAAATCATAAGAAGCGAGGCGGAAAGAGCCGGGATGCCGTATGTTGTTGAGAGATGGCTTGGTGGGACTCTGACAAACTTCGTTACGATAAGAAAAAGTGTTAAGAAACTTCAAAACATTGAGAAAATGGAAGCCGATGGAACAATTGATGAATTAACGAAAAAAGAGAGATTAAAAATTTTGCGTGAGAAAGAGAAGTATCAGAAGATCCTCGGCGGTATAAGAGATATGACAACGCTTCCAGGGGCTGTCTATATTGTGGATATAAAGAAAGAGCATATCGCCGTTTCTGAAGCGAGGAAATTAAACATACCTGTTTTCGCAATGCTTGATACAAATTGTGACCCGGATCTTGTTGATTATCCTATACCGGCAAATGATGACGCAATTAAATCAATTCAACTCATAACACGAATTTTTACTGACGCTATTCTTGAAGCCAAAGCAGTTCTTGAATCCGAAAAATCTTTAATTGAAGCCGAAAGGAAATAAAAAACAAAATTTAAAGGTCGTAAAAATGGAGATAACCCTTGAGCAGATAAAAACACTTCGTGAGAAAACCGGCGCTGGCGTAATGGACTGCAAAAAAGCACTTATGGAAGCAAATGGGGATATTGAGAAAGCAATAGAATACTTGCGAAAAAGAGGTGCATCTGTCCTTGAAAAACACGCAAACAGAGAGACGAAGCAAGGATTGATTGAAGCCTATATACACGCGGGTGGCAGAGTTGGAGCAATTGTTGAAATAAATTGTGAAACTGATTTCGTCGCAAGAACTGATGAATTCAAACAGCTTGCTCGTGATATAGCGATGCAGATAACAGCAATGAATCCGAAAGTTGTAAGCAGAGAACAACTTCCAGAGGATGTTGTTAAGAAAGAATTTGAGATCTACAAGGAGCAGGCACTTGCAGAAGGAAAACCCGAAGAAATCGCCGAGAAAATAGCACAAGGTAAACTTGAAAAGTTCTTTGAAGAGGTGTGCTTGCTTGACCAACCTTTTATTAAGGATCAAGGGAAAACGATAAGAGATTTGATTCACGAAGCAGCTGCTAAATTTGGAGAAAATATCGTCATAAGAAGATTTGTAAGATATTACCTTGGGGAGGACTTGGAGAAGTAAAAGGAAAAGGTCTCAGGTTTCTGAGACCTTTTTTTATATTCTGACGAAACAAAACAAAAACTTAACAATAAAAATGAACCAGCCAATTTATAAAAGGATTCTCCTCAAGCTCAGCGGGGAAGCCCTTATGGGAGAGCGTGGCTATGGGATTGATCCGTTTGCGTTGAATAGATTTGCTGATGAAATAAAAGAGGTTCACGAACTTGGTGTCCAGATGGGAATTGTAATCGGCGGTGGAAACATTTACAGGGGTGTTGACGCCGTCGCAGAGGGGATTGATAAAGTCGTGGGCGATCAAATGGGGATGCTTGCAACTGTTATAAATGCACTTGCACTCCAGAGCGTCCTTGAAAAAAAGGGTGTAGTGACACGACTTCAAACCGCAATAGTTATGGAGCAAATTGCCGAACCTTTTATAAGAAGAAGAGCAATAAGACATCTTGAAAAAGGAAGAGTCGTGATATTTGCAGCAGGGACAGGGAACCCATATTTTACAACAGATACAGCTGCCGCTTTAAGAGCAATTGAAATCAAAGCCGATGTAATTTTAAAAGGAACCAGAGTTGACGGCGTCTATGACTCCGACCCGGAAAAAAATCCGTTTGCGGTTAAATTTGATCAGATATCTTATCTTGATGTCTTGAAGCTTGATTTAAAAGTTATGGACTTAACAGCGATAACATTGTGCAGGGAAAACAATCTACCGATAATTGTTTTTAATATGAACATCCCCGGAAATTTGAAAAGAATCGTTCTCGGCGAAAATGTTGGGACAAAAGTTGTTTACTCAACCGAGCTCACATCAAATAGATAAAAAACAAAATTTGGTTTTGAACTATGACGGCACCATCAACGATCCCCGAAATACTTAAAGATGCGGAAGAAAGAATGAAAAAATCAGTTGAGATAACAAGACAAGAACTTGCAAAAATTAGAACAGGCAAGGCTACAACCGCTCTGCTTGACGGGATAAAAGTTGATTACTACGGTCAACATTTACCAATTAACAAAGTTGCAACTGTAAGCGTCGCCGATCCACATACTTTAACCGTAATTCCATGGGATAAATCACTTATCCCGGTTATTGAAAAAGCTATATTAACATCCGACCTTGGTCTAAACCCAACAAACGATGGAAACATCATAAGAATCCCAATTCCGCCACTTACAGAGGAAAGAAGAAAGGAAATAGTAAAACTTGTTAAAAAATTTGGAGAGGAAGGAAAAATTGCCATAAGAAATGTAAGAAGAGATGCAAATGAACATCTCAGACGAATTGAGAAAGAACAGCACATTTCTGAAGACGAGAGAAAAAGAGCTGAAGACCAGGTTCAGAAATTGACCGATAAATACATAAAAGAGATTGACATCCTACTTGAGCAAAAAGAAAAAGAAATAATGACATTTTAACACCCGATCACTGCTTAATGAACACCGAAAAAGAAGCAATAAGGCAAAAGATCTTATCAATCCGGAACTCACTTCCACCCGAGGAGGCAAAGAAAAAAAGTGAATTTATTTTTCAGAATTTGAAAAAACTGCCCATATTTGAAAAGGCAAAAACTATTCATACTTATGTTTCATCAAAGAAAAACGAAGTTGATACGATTGAAATTATAAACTACCTTTTTTCCATCAACAAAAGAGTAGTTGTCCCCGTCGTTGATAAAACAAATAAAATCCTTATCCACTCTGAATTAAAAAAACTGAGCGAATTGAAAAAATCTACATTTGGAATTCTTGAACCAGCTGAAATACGGGAAGTTGATATAAAAGAAATTGATATTGTCCTTGTTCCGGCAATCGCCGTTGATAGATCCGGGAATCGCATTGGCTTTGGGGGCGGATATTATGATAAATTTTTAAAACTTGTCAAATGTCCGAAAGTTGCGCTTGTATATGATTTTCAAGTTGTTGAGAGAATAAATCCATCCTCAAGCGATGTTCCGGTGGATTTTATCGTAACGGAAAATGAAATTATAGAAGCGAGAAGATGAAACCGAAATTGTTTTGATTCCGTATTAAATGTTGTGAATTTTTAAAAATAAAACCCATTGAAAAATGAAACGGCTTTATAAGTCAAGGGAGAACAGGATAATTGATGGTGTCTGTGGTGGGATTGGAGAATATCTTGGCATTGACCCGACGATTGTAAGAGTTATTTTTCTGCTTTTATTTTTTGTCGGCGGAGTCGGATTATTGCTTTATATTGCTGGAATGCTGATAATTCCACCCAATCCAGAACATAAAAAAGTTGAAGGAGCTCAAGCAAAACCTGCCCCTGGCAAAGGGATGCTTTTTATACTCGGCTTGTTGTTGATCCTTATCGGAGTTGCTCTGCTGTTTGAAAATTTCGGTTTCCCATTCTGGCATTTTTTAAAATCTGCTTTTAGATATTTTTTGCCGGCGTTACTTATCGCAATTGGATTGTTTTTGATAATTTCATACTTTACAAAGAAACCATCAATTTTGAACGAAACAAAAACTGAAACTGAAGAAACAAAATCAGAAACGGAGGAACAATTGAAACGCTTGTTCAGATCAAAGAAAAATAGGATGATCTTCGGCGTCTGCGGCGGGCTTGGTGAATATCTTAACACAGACCCAACGGTGATCAGAATTCTCTGGGTTATACTTGCAATCTCCTCGCTTGGAATGGCGATTTTGCTTTATCTTATAATGGCTATAATTGTCCCGGAAGAACCTGCTTGAGGTTCAAACAAAATTTAAAACCATAAGCTTTGGTTCGGTCATTTCTTCAATCGCATATCTTAAACCCTCTCTTCCAAAACCGCTATCTTTTACACCGCCATAAGGCATATGGTCAATCCTGTAAGTTGGATAATCATTTATAATCACTCCACCAACTTCTATTCTCTCAAACGCATAAAAGATTTTTCTGTAATCCGAAGTGAAAACACCCGCCTGAAGACCATATCTTGAATTATTAACTTTTTCAATCGCTTCTTCAAATGAATCATATTTTTCAAGAGTCACAACAGGGGCGAAAACTTCCTGACAGCTCACTTTCATATCCGGTTTGACATCAACGAGTATCGTCGGCTCGTAGAAAGTTCCGTTTCTTTTTCCACCGATTAGAATTTTAGCTCCACTTTGGAGTGCCTCATTAACCCAATTTTCTGTCTTAATTGCTGCATTTTCATCAACCATTGGACCAACTATTGTGTCTGGCTCAAATGGATTTCCGACTTTCAATTTTTTGGTTTCATCTATAAATCTTTTTTCAAATTCATCGTAAATTTCTCTGTTAACATAAATTCTTTGAACAGCTATGCAAGATTGACCTGCTTGACCGAAAGAACCAAGCGCAATTCTTTTAACAGCATAATCAAGATTTGCATCCGGTTCAACAACTACAGCTGCATTCCCACCAAGTTCAAGCGTAACTTTTTTCTTGCCAGCGATATTTTTCAATCTCCAGCCAACATCACTGCTCCCGGTAAATGTGACCATTTTAATTCTTTCGTCTCTTACGAGAAGTTCAATTTCATCAGATTTGCACGGGACGAGGTTAAATCCACCGGCCGGGTAGCCGGATTTTTCAATTATTTCCGCAAGCATTACGCTTACGATTGGAGCTTGTGAAGATGGTTTTAAAATTATTGAATTCCCGCTTGCAATTGCCGGAGCAACTTTATGAGCGACGAGATTGAGTGGAAAATTAAATGGAGTTATAGCAAGTATAACGCCAATTGGAAATCTTTTGATAAGCCCGAACCTTTTTTCCGAGTGTGAAGCAAGATCAAGAGGTATAATCTCGCCGTTAATTCTTTTTGCTTCTTCACTTGCAATTTTAAATGTGAAAATTGCTCTGTCAACTTCCGCACGTGAGAATAAAATTGGCTTGCCCATCTCTTTCGTTATCATCTGGCTAAACTCTTCACGGCGTCGCGCTATCTCGTTTGAGATAAATTCAAGTATTTCAGCTCTCCGATATGAAGGGAGTTTCTTCGTCTCTTCAAATCCCTTTTGAGCCGAAATCACCGCATCCTCAAGGTCATCGGGCGAAGCAAGGTAAACTTCGCCGACAATTTCACCATTAAATGGATTTTTGACCTGAATTTTTCTCGGTGAGGTTCGCCATTCTCCATTGATGAAAAATTTATATTCCGGGATCATGGCTGTTTAATGTTAAGTTTTTTATAATTCAAGAATTTCCTTCACTTTTGAGACAATGTCCTCAAGCCCAACCAAAATCCTTTCGCCCGTTTTCCTGATTTTAATTTCAACCTGATTGTTTTTCAAATTCCTTTCGCTCACTATAACCTGCAACGGCATCCCGAGCAAATCCGCATCTTTGAACTTAAATCCGGGGCTAACATCAACTCTATCATCGTAAATTACCTCAATTTTTTCAGCGTTAAATTTCTCGTAAAGCTTATCCGCGGTCCCAACCACATCGGGATTTTCAGTATTGACGGAAATCAAATGAACATGAAACGGAGCTATCGCCTTATCCCAGATTATCCCGTTCTCATCGTGATTTTGCTCAATATGACAGGCAATTATTCTCTCAACGCCAATTCCATAGCTTCCCATTATGATCGGTTTTTCCTGACCGTTTTCATCAAGGAATGTCGCTTTCATTGACTCAGAATACTTCGTCCCAAGTTTGAATATATGACCTATCTCAATCGCATTTACAATTCGCAAAGGTGAGCCACAATTGATACAGGGTTCACCTTCCTCAACTTTCCTTAAATCAAAATATCCATCAACCTTGACATCTCTTTCCATATCAATGTTGGCAATGTGATAATCATCTTTGTTTGCGCCACTTATCAAATTGTTTGCCCCTTTCAGACGATTATCCGCAATGATTTTAAAATTCTTTAAACCAATTGGACCAATTGAACCTGCATTTGCGCCAGTTAGTGCTTTGAGTTCTTCTGGCTCCATAGGTGCAATTTCGCCCCCGCCAAGGGCTTTTAAAAGCTTTGCTTCAACGAGTTGATCGTTCCCGAGCATTAAAATTAAAACCGGTTGCCCGTTGTGTTTATAGACAAGTGACTTCGCAAGTATGTCTGTTGATACATTTAAAAATTCCGCAAGTTCATTTATCGTCCTTACATTTGGAGTATGAATTTCTTCAAGCGGCTTGCTTTCCGGGTATCTTTTTGCAGGTGGAACATTTGATTGTGCTATTTCGGTATTCGCTGCATATCCACAGTTATCACAAATTACAACCGTATCCTCACCGTAAGGTGATTCAACCATAAATTCTTCTGATGCGGAACCACCCATCGCTCCAGTTGACGCACCAACGATAAAAAATTTTAAACCACATCTTGTGTAAATTTTTATATAAGCCTGTCTGTGAAGTTCGTAAGATTTATCAAGCCCCTCCCACGATGCGTCCAGACTATACGAGTCCTTCATTATGAATTGTCTCCCTCTTATAACTCCGCTTCTTGGTCTTGGTTCGTTTCTAAACTTCGTTTGAATTTGATACCAAATTTGTGGCAAATCTTTATATGACTTTATATGATGTTTGGCTATATGACATATAACTTCCTCATGCGTTGGAGCTAAAACCAGAGGTCTATTTTTCAACTGAAAAATCACATCTCCGAAATCACGCAATCTTCCTGTTTCTTCCCATAGTTCAACGGGATTTAATGCAGGAAGATGAAATTCCTGTCCGCCTATTGCGTCCATCTCTTCACGGATTATTTCCATAACTTTTTTTGCAACCCTCCATCCAAGTGGCAGGAAAGAATAAACTCCAGCTGCGAGCGGACGGACAAGACCAGCTCTTATCATAAGTTTATGACTCGGCATAATTGCATCTGATGGGTCTTCCTTCAAAGTTGGCACAAAACCAGTGGATAATCTCATCCCGAAATTTATCTTTGTTTTTAAATTTGTCCTTCTTCTACATCAATTCATTCAGCAATTTAAAAATCAAAAAGGCAAAATTTTTAAAATTTTACTCAATCAACCCGAAAAAATCAAACAAGCATTTAACCAACCTTGGTTTGCAAATACCAAACTATGTAAAGAAGCGCAAGCGTGAAAAAAATGTAAAGTATATAAACGAAGTTTGAAAAGAACTCTTTGAAGAGAGCCCAGATCTCGGCAAAAGATTGTCTCATAGGTTTTCAATAATTTTGTTTATCTTCTCTTTTATCTCAATTGCCTTCAAACGAATTTTAATTTTGAAATCTTCAGAGTTAGAGGCATAAATTATCTCACGCCCGACATTTATCAAACAAATTTTATCTCTGTTAAGTCCATACTTCAACGCAAGTTCAAGATTTCCTTTTTGCGCTCCGATACCAGGGATTAAAAACAATTTTTTATCAGACAAATTCCGAACAAGGGCTATCTCTTCACCTCTCGTTGCTCCAACGACAAAACCGACATTATCAAATTTCTCATCAAGAAACTTTTCAGCAACTATCTGAAATAAAAATTTATCACCGCATTTGAGATATTGAAAATCAAAAGCTCCCTGATTTGAGCTTAAAACGACAACAAAAACAAATTTATCATCAAATCTGATAAACGGCTCAATTGATTCAACACCGAAATATGGATTCAAAGTAACAGCATCAACTCCGAATTCAATGAAGGCACTTTTAGCATACATTTCAGCGCTTGAAGTTATATCCCCGCGCTTTGCATCAAGTATAATCGGAATCCCATCGGGTATATTATCTATCGTTAATTTCAAAATTTCAAATCCACGAACTCCAAGAGCTTCATAGAACGCAGAATTAAGTTTATAAGCACAGACAAGATCGTAAGTTGCTTCAATTATATTGCGATTGAATTCAAGAATTGAATCAATTTCCCTCGGGAATACATCCGGCAATTTATTCAAGTCCGTATCAAGACCTATGCAAAGCAATGACTTGTTTTTTGAAGCGGATTTTTTAAGCTTTTCAATAAATTTCATATTCGGGGTTCAGAATTTAGCGAAAATTCTATTAAAATTTAATACATTGCGATGGAAAATCAAATTGCTTGCAAAGTTGATTTTTTCAAATCGGATTTGTATATTTTTAATGAATTCAATACCTGTGGCGGGTTAGCTCAGGTGGTAGAGCAGCGGAATCATAATCCGCGTGTCGGGGGTTCGAGTCCCTCACCCGCTACTAATTTAAAACCTTTCAGTCCCGTATGTGGCTGGAAGGTTTTTTTGTATAAAGAGAAAAACTTAAAACCAATGGTGAAGGACTTCATAAATCGCTTCCGTGAATTCACCCAGAAAAACAACCTCATTGCTCCCGGCGATAAAATAATCGTGGCTGTAAGCGGTGGAGTTGATTCAATTGTCTTGCTTGATGTCCTGAACGAACTCAAAAACCAGCTCAAACTTGAACTTATCGTCGCACATTTTAACCACAAATTAAGAGGTGCGGAGTCCGACGAAGATGAAGAATTCGTCAGAAAATTCTCCGCTGAACTTGGACTTGATTGCTATGTCCGGAGCGAAAACACAAGAGAATATTGCAAAGCAAAGAAAATATCAATTCAGGAAGGTGCTCGTGAGTTAAGATATAATTTCTTTGAAACATTGCGATTGTTAAAGGGCTTTGATAAAATTGCAACCGCTCACAATGCAAACGATAATGCTGAGACCGTGCTTTTGAATCTCTTCCGCGGTTCAGGTGTAAATGGACTTGCGGGAATTCAACTTAAGAGAGGAAGCATCATAAGACCTCTTCTTTTCGCAACGCGAGATGAAATTGAAGAATATGCAAATGAAAAAGGTCTCTCTTACAGAATTGATTCATCAAATTTAAAAACATCGTATCGCAGAAATTACATTCGCCTGAAACTTTTGCCCTTGATAAGCGAAAATATAAATCCCGGAATAATTGAAACTTTAAATAGAACAGCGCAGATATTCTCCGAACTCAGCGAGTTTATAAAGCACGAGGTTGAAAAGATACTAAAATTTGTCGCAATTGAAGAAAGTCCCGGAAAGGTCTTCGTTGATATACAAAGGTTGAAAAGTTATCTTTATTTCATTCAAGAAAGCGTGATAATTTCAATAGTTGAAACATTTTTCAACGAAAGAATTGATTTCGCAAGGGTTTTGTCAATCTTAAATTTAATTGATTCAACTCCCGGAAGTTCCGTAATGATTTCCGGCGATTTGTTTGTCTACAGAGACAGACAACATCTTGTGTTTTTACGCAAGCCCGAATTTCTTGAGACAGAGATATTCGTGTATATTCATCCCGGAGAAAAATATGAAACTGATTCCTTCGTCTTTTCGTCTGAATTTGTCAAAAGAGAAGATGTCCAATTTCATCGCAATTCACAGGTTGAATACATTGACGCTGATCTAATTGGTGATGAACTTATTTTGAGAAACTGGCAACCCGGGGACTGGTTTATTCCTCTTGGAATGAAAGGAAGAAAAAAGATAAGCGACTTCTTAATTGATCTCAAAATTCCAATTTATGAGAAAAGAAAAATTTTAGTTCTTGAATCCGAAGGTAAAATCATATGGGTTTGTGGTCTGCGACTTGATGAGCGATTTAAAATAACTGATTCAACAAATAAAATTCTGAAAATTGAATTTCATCCAAAACAAACTCAGCAGATTGAATGAGTGACGAAATAGTTTATATCAACGGAGAAAGATTCAAAATTTTGATCCCGGAAGAAAAAATAAAAGAAAGGGTCAAAGAACTCGGTGAACAGATAAGCCGTGATTATCAAGGCAGTATACCGATTTTTATAGGCGTTTTAAATGGCTCGGTCATATTTTTTGCGGATTTAATCAGGGAAGTAAAGATTGATTGCGAGGTTGATTTCCTTAAACTTTCAAGTTATGGAGATGAAAAAATTTCATCCGGACATGTGAAACTTTTAAAAGACCTTGATTGCCAGGTCACGGGCAGAGATATAATTGTGGTTGAGGATATAATTGATTCCGGGCTTTCAATCAAATTCATCAAGAATTTAATCATGCTCAAAAATCCGAAATCTTTAAGGATAGTTACATTGTTATATAAGAAGAACAGAGTTCAAATTGACTTCAAAATTGATTATATTGGTTTTGAGATAGGAGATGAGTTCGTGATCGGCTACGGACTTGACTATGCTCAGAAGGGAAGAAATTTGAAAGGAATTTATGTAATTGATACACAAAAATAAAACCTTGAGGAGGTTTTGAAAAATGTTCCGAGAATTCTTAAATTCAAGTGATAAATTCAAAAAGAGCGATAGAAAGATGAGAAAACCTCAATTTGACAATGGCGATAATGATGATTTCAACTGGGGAAGGGCAATGCGTGTGATCTTAAGCTGGCTTATCATCATTTCCGCAGTTTTCGCCCTCATGGTCTGGTTTAAAGGCAACCAAAAACTTGAATATGAAATCACATTTGATCAATATCAACAATTTTTGAAAGCTGGAAAGATTAAAGAAGCAATCGTCAAAAAAACAGATGTAAATAATTTTGATTTTCATGGTGTCCTCAAAGAACCGGAAGAAATGATAACAGTTGATGGGAAAAGAGTTCGTGGTGATAAATTTGTTGTCTTCCTCCCGAACGCATCGGACTCCCGGGTTATAGATGAGTGGACGAGAAGGGGGATTAAATTCAATTTTGTTAAGGAAAGTGATCAATGGTTGAATGCTCTTTTAAGCATAATTCCGTGGGTTCTTTTGATTTTTATCTGGTTTTTGATAATGCGAAGGATGCAGGGAACGACGACGAAAAATATATTTACATTCGGAAAGAGCAGAGCAAGAGTTATAACTAACAACATTCCAAAGGTCACATTTAACGATGTTGCTGGTGTGGAGGAAGCAAAAGAGGAATTGAAAGAGATAATAGAGTTTCTAAAAGACCCGGCGAAGTTCCAGCGCCTTGGTGGAAAAATTCCAAAAGGTGTTCTTCTGCTTGGACCCCCGGGGACAGGAAAGACACTGCTTGCGAAAGCGGTCGCCGGCGAAGCTGGGGTGCCATTCCTTTCAATAAGTGGAGCTGAATTTGTTGAAATGTTCGTTGGAGTCGGAGCAAGCAGAGTGCGTGATTTATTTGAACAGGCGAAAAAACTTGCACCGTGTATAGTTTTTATTGACGAAATTGACGCTGTCGGAAGACACAGAGGAGCTGGGCTTGGCGGAGGTCACGATGAAAGAGAACAAACTTTAAATCAACTTCTCGTTGAAATGGATGGTTTTGAAGAAAACAGCGGAATAATTGTAATCGCTGCGACAAATAGACCGGATATTCTTGATCCAGCGCTTTTAAGACCTGGAAGATTTGACAGACAAATTGTCGTTGACAGACCCGATGTAAAAGGACGACTTGAAATTTTAAAAGTTCACACCAGAAGATTACCTCTTGCCCCAGATGTTAACCTTGAAGTCATAGCGAAATCAACCCCCGGATTTTCCGGGGCTGATCTTGCGAATCTTGTAAATGAAGCTGCGCTTTTAGCTGCGCGTAAAAACCATGATCTTGTAACAATGCAGGATTTTGAAGAGGCCAAAGACAAAGTCATGATGGGAATCCAGAGAAAAAATGTCGCCATCTCAGAGCGTGAGAAAAGAATCACCGCTTATCACGAATCCGGGCATGTCCTCGTTGCAAAAATGTTGCCCGAAGCTGATCCTGTTCACAAAGTCACAATCATCCCGCGTGGCAGGGCTCTTGGAGTCACAACATACCTGCCAATTGACGAAAGGCACACTTATTCAAAAGAATATCTTGAGGCGATGATAACCTATGCACTTGGTGGTAGAGCAGCTGAAAAAATTATTTTCAATTCACTTACAACCGGAGCAGCTGATGACCTTGAAAAAGCGACGACAATCGCAAGAAAAATGGTTTGCGAGTGGGGGATGAGTGAACGTCTTGGACCTCTGACATACGGGACAAAAGAAGAAGAAATCTTCCTTGGAAGAGAAATAACAAGGCAACAAAATTATAGCGAACAAACCGCTATCCTGATAGATGAAGAAGTCAAAAGGATAGTCACAACCTGTATGGAAAGGGCAGAAAATATTTTACGTGAAAATATAGATGCTTTACATCGCCTTGCAAATGCCTTGCTTGAAAGAGAAACGCTTACCGGTGAGGAGATAGATAAAATTATCAGTGGCGTGGATTTACCCCCTATCCAAAAGAAAGCCAACGGTCAAGATGAAACAACTCCAAGAGTATCTGCAAATCCTGAATCAAAAACTTAATGGACGGTTTGAATCACCCGATTATTCTGAAATACTTATTGATTTCAGCAAAAACATTGACAGAAACTACAAAGCAGAATATATACGCAAGGCGATACATCAATTTTCAATGTTAATTCCAGTAATTTATTACTTTACACCCCGTGACCTTGCTATAAAAATTTTGATTGTTTTGACATTTGGATTTGTCGCCGTTGATGTCGCAAGATATTACAGCCCAACCGCTCAAAAGCTCTTCTATAAGATCTTTGGATTTATACTCCGACAACACGAGAGGGACCATAAAGCGAAAAACTTAAATGGTGCAACCTGGGTTTTCATATCAGCGCTCGTCTGCGTCATAATTTTTCCAAAATTCATTGTAATAAACGCATTTGCGATATTAATCCTGTCTGATGCAAGCGCTGCTGTCTTCGGGAGAAAATTCGGAAAACACAAATTTTTTAAAAAATCGCTTGAAGGAACAATCGCATTTATCATTGCTGCAATACCTGTTGTCTTCCTCGCTCCAAAAGTCCAGAACTTGCCTGGAGAATATATCATAACAATGATAGCTGCGATCGTCGGCGGAATTATTGAAGCTGCATCAATTGATCTCAAAATTGATGATAATCTTTCAATCCCCCTTAGCATAGGCGTGACAATGTGGGTTTTATATTCAATCTTTTACCCAAACCTTGACCTTTACTTTTTAAAGTAAATTAAAGAAAGAAAAATGAAAAAAATTCTCTCAATCGCAATTCTATCGTTTTTTTTAATCTCCTGCACACAACTAAAACCAAAGGCAACAGGAGACGAAACAGAAATTATAACTTATGTTGATTCGCTTCTTTATACACAAGTTCAAGAACCTTTGAAACGAACTTTCCAGCGTCTTCTTTACACCCCACAACCAGAAAGTTTATTCATTATAAAACCGGAATTTCAAATCTACTCAATTGATGAGCTTAAAACGAGGAAAAATTTAATGTTCATCTCAACGCTTGATGATAAAAGCGACATCGGTCTCTATGTCTTCAATATGCTTGACCCCGCTTCAAGGGAACTTGTCCAAAAAGATTCCGCCTTTCTCTTCATAAAAAAAGATCTATGGAGTGAGGGACAAATTATCATCGTCCTTGTTTCAAAAGATAAAGAAACACTTCTAAAACACCTCACAAAGGATAGAAACGAAATCTATCTTTATTTCAGAGACGAATTCTTCAAAAGAGAACTCAATGCTATTTATTCAGAAGGGCACAACAAAAAGAATATTGAGCGATATTTTCTTGAAAAATATGGCTGGACGATTTTTGTCCAGCACGATTATTACATTGCAAAAGATTCAGCGGAAGAAAAGTTTGTCTGGCTCAGGAGAAGAACCCCGGAAGATATGGAGAGATTTATTTTCATCCACTGGATTGATTCAGTTGAAAACCCATACAAATTTTTCAATCAGATATGGATAATTGAAAAAAGAAACGAGTTAACACGAAAATTTTACAGAACAACTGGTGATGATGCATGGGTTGTGATAGCAGATGATCCAGAGAGTATAAAATATCTTTATTTCTT
This sequence comes from uncultured Bacteroidota bacterium, assembly GCA_964593475.1. Taxonomy (GTDB): domain Bacteria; phylum Bacteroidota; class Ignavibacteria; order Kryptoniales; family Kryptoniaceae; genus Kryptonium. The sequence goes on from CAZQJI010000007.1 coordinate 57,575, forward strand.
TCCTGTGAATTTCAACGGAAGATATGCGATAAGGGTTCAAGGTTTGTGGAGGTTTAACGATTTTACAGGCGGAGGACCTTTCATATCTTATGTTTTTTACGATGAGAATCAAAAGAGAATTTATTTCATTGATGGCTCAATTTTCGCACCAAGATATGAGAAGAAGAAACTCGTAATTCAAATAGATGCACTTCTTCACACCTTTAAAACCGCTGGCTCAGGGGAAATTGCCTCACGCTGAAACATCTATCTCCAGTTTTTCGTATCCACCCATTAGAAAAAACAAAATTTTTTAACACTATGAAAATAAAATTTTTCATTTTCATCTTCACGGGTTTACTTTTTGCTGTGGGCTTACTCCTTTGCTCAAACATAAAAAGTGAGGAATTAAAACTTGAAGCCCAATCCGAGCAAACAGAAGAATTAAAAATTTCCAAGTCTTTCAAAGCCAATCCAGGGATTTTACTTTTGATTGAATCAAGCATCGCTGATGTAATTTTAAGATCACATGGAGAAAACGATGTGAAAGTTGATTTTTATGCAAAGGGTTCTGCACAGCGATTGAAAAATTTTGATATTTCATTTGAGGAGGAAAATAACACCTTGAAAATTAAAATCAGACAAAAAAGAGAATTTGAATGGTATAACTTTTTCAACTTTTTTGATCTTTTTAAACGAACCTGGGTTGAAACCGCTCAACTTGTTGTATATGCACCTGAGATTTCAAACGGCAACATTAAGACCGCCGGGGCAGATATAAAAATTGAAAGATTCAAAGGGGACTTTACACTTTCATCGTCAGGTGGCGATATTTATTGCGAAGAAATAAATGGCTCTATTTATGCTTCTTCAGCTGGCGGAGATATCAGATTTAAAAATTGTTCTGGAAATAGCGAAACAAAAGCATCTGGGGGAGATATCCTTGTAAATGGTTATAGTGGAAGAATTGAAGCAAAATCATCTGGAGGCGATGTGACAATCAATAAAATTTCTGGTTCTGTTGAAGCATCTTCATCTGGCGGAGATGTAAGGGTTGAATTCATGAAACCAGAAGGAACAACGAAATTGGTTTCATCTGGTGGGGATATAAAAATTTTTGCTCCATTGGATTTAAACGCTTATGTTGACTTTGAAACCTCCGGTGGAGATATAAACATTGACTTTCCGATAAAAGCGGAGACGAAGACAAGTTCAGAAACAAGAGGATGGATTGGCAGAGAAAATTCCGGTGTAAAAATTAAAGCCACAGCATCGGGGGGAGATATAGAATTGAGAATAAGGGACAAGGAGATTTAGCGCGCCTGGAGGGACTTGAACCCCCAACCCGCGGATCCGAAGTCCGCTGCTCTATCCATTGAGCTACAGGCGCTTTTTGATAAATTTACATCAAAATTTGTTCTCTTTCAAAAGCAACTTTGCGAATTCAATATCT
>CAZQJI010000008.1:0-15459 GCA_964593475.1 uncultured Bacteroidota bacterium
TTCTTAACCTTATTTGAATATACCCCATTTCCATTTATCAAATTTCTCGTGTCAACGATTAACTTTGAATGTTCAACTATAAACTCGGGATCATAAACCGAATGATCAGTCGCGATCAAAACACAATCATATCTGGAAAGATTTTCTGCTGTAAGCGGAACTGATTTTTTTGAAAGATTATACATTCTTGTCCTTGGTGACTCAGGAATATAAGGGTCATTATAATCAACAATTGCTCCTTTCTCCTCAAGGAGTTCAATTATTTTAAAAGCCGGCGACTCACGAACATCATCAACATCTTTTTTATAAGCAAGTCCAAGCACAAGGATTTTTGCCCCCTTTATGCTTATTCCCTTCTCATTCAAAGCATCAATAGTTTTCTGAACCACATAATAAGGCATGCTTGTGTTGATCTCACCAGCAAGCTCAATAAATCTTGTGTGAAAATCATACTCACGTGCTTTCCAGGTCAAATAAAACGGATCTATCGGTATACAATGCCCACCTAACCCTGGTCCCGGATAAAACGCCTGAAATCCAAATGGTTTTGTTTTTGCTGCTTCTATTACTTCCCAAATGTCAATTCCCATTTTATCAAAAAGCATTTTTAACTCATTAACCAAGGCGATATTCACTGCCCTGTAAATATTTTCAAGCAATTTCGCTGCCTCTGCTACTTTAGTTGAGGAAACAGGAACCGTTTTTATAACTATCTGATCATAAAGTGTTTTAGCAACTTCAAGACACTTAGGGGTGTAGCCACCGACAATTTTTGGAATCTTTGATGTGGTGAAATTTTTATTCCCCGGGTCTTCACGCTCGGGTGAAAACGCAAGAAAGAAATCAACGCCCGCTTTTAAACCTGATTCCTCAAGGATTTTTTTAAGGTCCTCATCTGTTGTCCCCGGGTATGTGGTTGACTCAAGAACTACAAGTTGTCCTTTCCTGAGATATTTTGCTATTGTCCTTCCAGTGTCAAAAACATAAGTCAAATCCGGTTCTCTATACTTATTTAGTGGAGTTGGAACGCAAATTATAATACAATCAACTTCGGAAAGTTTTGAAAAATCATTAGTCGGCGTGAACCTTGGTTTTATCTGTGCTATTTTCTCCTCATCAATATGCTTTATATAACTTTTCCCCTCCGAAAGCATCTTAACTTTTTCTTCATCAATATCAAATCCAATTACATCAAAACCAGCTTTACAAAACTCAATCACAAGTGGAAGTCCAACATAACCAAGACCGATGACCCCAATTTTTGCTTGACGAGATCTGATCTTTTCAATCAAGGACAAATGCAACTCTGAAATGTTCATATCTTCGCGTGCTACCGCCATTGGGAGTTTTTGCCCCTCCCCAAGTTTGATGTGCAGATATTTTGAAAATTGCACCGCATAAATCTGCTATAAATATAATAAATCAAAAATCAAAAGTCAAGAGGTGAAGCAAAAATTTCCGAACGAAAATCAATTGAAAATTTTAAAATCATTTTTTAACTTAATTAAAAGCGCCTGTAGCTCAACCGGATAGAGCGTGGGCCTCCGGAGCCCGAGGTTGCGGGTTCAAGTCCCGCCAGGCGCGCTAACTCTTTAACTAAATAAAAACAAAATTCACCCCGCAAATGAAACTCTCCGTCAATGTTGACCATGTCGCAACACTTCGCGAGGCAAGAGGTGGACTTGAACCTGACCCCGTAACAGCTGCACACATAGCAGAACTTGCCGGGGCAGATGGGATCGTCTGTCACCTGCGTGAAGATAGAAGACACATAAACGACCGAGACCTCCGGCTTTTAAGAGAAACCATAAAGACAAAACTTGACCTTGAAATGGCTGCAACTGAAGAAATGATCAAAATCGCAATTGAAACACTCCCCGACCTCGTGACGCTTGTCCCTGAAAGACGACTTGAAAGAACAACTGAACGCGGTTTGAATGTAATTGAACAGATTTCATATCTATCCGATGTCGTCCTTGAAATGCATAAACACGATATAAAAGTAAGTTTATTCGTTGACCCCGACCCAAAACAGGTTGAAGCAGCAGCTAAAACGGGCGCCGATTTCATTGAAATCCACACCGGTGAATACGCAAACGCAAGAAATGAAAAAGCACAATTTGAAGAACTTCAAAAAATAAAAGAAATCGCAAAGCTTGCACGCCGTCTCGGACTCGGTGTAAATGCAGGACATGGATTGAATTATCTGAATGTCATACCGATTACAAAAATAGAGGAAATTGAAGAGTTAAGTATTGGACATGCAATAGTTGCACGGGCAATTTTCGTCGGCTTTGAAAGAGCCGTGAGAGAAATGGTGAGAATTGTTAAGGGCATTTAATAATTCAAAAGCAAAATGTAAAGTCAAAAATGGAAAAAGTGAAAAAATTTGGCATTTCAACTCTTGCAATTCACGGTGAAATCCAAGACAAGTCCTATCGCTCCGTCGTATATCCAATTTATCAAACATCAACTTTTGCCGTTGAAAAATCAGATGATTATCAAAAATTCATTGATGAAGTTGATGACTTTTACATTTATTCAAGATATGGAAATCCAACAGTTCGTGAAGTTGAAAGAAAACTTGCCCTGCTTGAAAACACAGATGATGCGATTTTATTTTCATCCGGGATGTCTGCTATCACAACTACAATTTTGAGCTTCGTCAGAGCAGGCGATGAAATTTTATCTTTGAGGACAATTTATGGCGTGACATACAGATTTTTCAGGGATCACCTGCCAAATTTCGGAGTCAAAGTCAATTTTGTTGACATAGATGAGATTGATAAACTGGAAAATTTCTTAACAGAGAAAACCAGGTTGATTTATTTTGAGACGCCGGTAAATCCAACGACGCGAATTATTGACATCAAAAAAATTGTAGATACAGCGAGAAAAAATGACCTTATTACGATAATTGATAATACATTTGCAACGCCGGTGAATCAAAACCCGTTTGATCTGGGGGTTGATGTAATTTTGCACAGCGCAACTAAATACCTCTCCGGACACAGCGATCTCATACTCGGTTGTGTGATGTCAAGTGAGGATAAAATTAAGAAAATTAGAAGAGTTAAAAATGTAATGGGTGGCAATCCCGACCCTCATCAAGCATTTCTGCTCGGACGGAGTTTGAAAACGCTTGAAATAAGGGTTAAAAAGCAAAATGAAAACGCACAAAAACTTGCGGAGTTTCTCTCTGAACATAAAAAAGTTAAGAAAGTTTTTTATCCCGGACTTCAATCTCATCCGGATTATGAAATTGCCAGAAGACAGATGAACGGATCTGGCGGAATGCTTGCCTTTGAAATTGATGGAAAACTTGAAGATGCGAAGAAATTTTGCGACTCCTTGAAAATTGCTCTAAACGCAACAAGTTTGGGAAGCGTTGAAACTCTGGTCAGCATCCCTGTTCTGACATCGCATATAAAAATGAGCAAAGATGAACTTGAAAAAGCGGGGATAAGTGAATCAACGGTGAGGGTTTCGGTTGGAATTGAAAATATAGAGGACTTGATCTGGGATTTTGAACAGGCGTTGAATTCAATTTAGAAATAAAACCTCCCACCAGCCGGTGGGAGGATGTCTTTATTTGAGTTCTTCAAGAACTTTTGCAATTTTGTTAACATCCGGAACATTCGGTATGCCGTGTTCCTCAACATATCGCACAATTCCATCTTTATCAACGACGACAGTCACACGGTTGTGTATTCCTTTATCTTCAAGATAAACGCCGTATTTTTTCCCGACCTCTCCCTTCGGATGAAAATCCGCAAGAAGTGGATATTTGATTCCCATCTTCTCCGCAAATGCTTTATGCGTCCAGGCGCTATCAACGCTTATTCCGAAAATTTGGGCGTTCAATCCCTCAAATATCTTCAACGCATCAACAAAACACGCATGTTCATTTGTGCAAACGGGGCTGAAATCAAGCGGATAAAAGACAAGCACGACATTTTTCCCTTTATAATCGCTTAATTTATATTCCTTATCGTCGTGTCCCTTTAAAACGAAATCAGGCGCTCGTTCTCCAACTTTTACCATGATCTTTTCTCCTTTTTTGTTTTAAAAAATTTCACGGTTAAATATAAAAATCAAAGGCGAAAATTCAAAAATTAACAATCAAAACATCATTTCCGGATTTGACAAATCCACCTTTTAAAATTCTTCTCACTTCAAACTCAAATGGTGCAACCTTTTCAGCTTCAATTACCGCATCTCCAATCTGTATAATAAACTTCTGTGGCAGGTTGACATTTTTGAGGATTGATATGATTATTGCGAAATTTTCATCGCCACCAGATTCCCTATCCTCGCCCAGAATTTTTATATTCTCCGCTTGAACCGAATCCACGAAAATTTTACCTTTTTCACTTCTTAACACTGCTCTATCCCTCACAACACGCTGTCCGTTTTTAAGCGTAAGCAAAATATATTTGACCGTTCCGATCAACATCTCAATTTTCATTATTTTTTCATCCTGAATTTAACAAGCGGATGGATATTTTAAAACTTGACTTTTAAATTAGAAAGTTTTAAATTAGGACGGATTTTATCTTAATTAATCGCAACCTTGCGAAAAAATATAGATCAAATCTTTCCAACCGCACCTTCCCAAAAATTGCCTTCACAAGTTCAATTTGAAAAGACGACTTCTTTAAAAATTAAAAACGGAGGTCAACCATGGCGCCGATAATGGCTGCTGCGGTTGCAATTTTCATATTTTTTGCCCTTCTCATCTTTGGCGTTTATGCTTATTTTATCAGCTCAACAAGAAGACCGGCGGTTGGGGAAGATTATTATAAATCCGTCGCAAAACTGAGATTGCCGTTCTTTTTGATTATATTGCTTCTTCTTCTCGCCGGTCTGATTCTAACCCTCCCCAAAATCCCCTACCCGTCCAAGGGTAAATTTCCAGATGCGGTCGTTTATGTTGCAGGTAAACAATTTAACTTCGCCCTTGACACACAACCGATAGAGAATGAAGAGAGATGGAGGGAAAGAGCCGAGGGTGAACCAGTGCAGGTTCCAGCTGGGAAATGGATTGAATTTAGAGTCACAAGCTTAGATGTCAACCATGGCTTCAGCTTATATGATGAGGAAGGGAGATTGCTCGGACAAACTCAAGCCATGCCCGGATATGTAAATCGTTTATTTGTAAGGTTTCAAAAACCCGGAATTTACACAGCATATTGTATGGAATTGTGCGGGAATTCTCATCATGCTATGAAAGGTGTTATAGAAGTTGTTGAAGGTGAGACATTTGGCTCAAAAATTTCAAATCAACAATAAAAATGGAGGTTTAAAATGGCGGAAGTAGCAATAAAAGCAGAAGCCGTTGAAATAGAAGCAAGGGTTAAAAGGTTAACCCTTGTTTGGACAGGTTTAACTTTTATTTTATTTCCGATACTTGGATTGCTGGGTTTTCTTATGCGACTTGTCCAGGGGAATGTTTTTCCTGCATTTCCGCCTGAATGGTTTTACTCAATTTTGACTCTACACGGGGTTGGAATGGTTGGACTCTGGTTCGTTGAGGGAATGGTAGCTGTTATATATCTTCTTTCAAAATATGTTAAGCCAAGTGTCGGCGTTTCCTGGTTCTCGTTCGCCTTTACACTTGTCGGAGTTGCATTGATTATAATTTCAACAATCGTTGGAAAATTCGGCGCCGGATGGTATTTCCTTTATCCACTGCCTTATAAATCAGCCGAGATATGGCCAAACTGGGCAACTGATTTATATTTAATTGGTTTAGGTGTTCTCGGGATTGCGTGGACTGTATGGGTTATTGATGTTTTAAGGGCAATCGCTAAAAAATATACTTTAAATCAAGCTCTTGCCTGGCATTATCTCGCTGGCAAAACTGAGCCGGAACTTCCTCCGATAATTTTGATTGTCACGGTTACATGTATTGCAGCTATAACAGGTTTTCTCGCAGCTGTTGCTTTACTTCTTTTGTTTCTCTTTGATCGTGTCTCTGGAGTGCCAGCTGATCCACTTCTTATGAAAAATCTGGTCTTTTATTTCGGGCATGTTCTCGTCAATATAACGATGTATTTAGGTGTGGCAATTTTATATGATACGCTCCCGCAATACACACAAAAGCCGTGGAAGACGAATAAACTTGTTGCGTTCGCCTGGAACACGGTTTTATTCCTTGTCCTTTTTGCATATTTCCATCATCTTTATATGGATTTCGTTCAGCCCCGTGCTTTCCAGATAATGGGTCAACTTGCTTCATATTTTATCTCTGTTCCAGCTGCTGTTGTCACAATTTTCAGTGCCCTTGCGATTATATATAAAACAAAGGTTAACTGGACCCTCGGCTCATCGCTCATATTTCTCGGGACGATGGGATGGGCTGTTGGAGGAGTTGCAGCTGTAATTGATTCATCAATCGCTGTTAATTTCAGATTCCATAATACTTTGTGGGTTCCTGCGCACTTTCATACTTACTTCTTGATGGGCGTTGTTTTGATGATACTTGGATTTATTTACCATTTTTCACAACAGCACTCAAACATTCCAGATAATCCAAAGCTTTCAAGGTTCACCACCTGGCTGATTTTAATAGGTGGATATGGATTTTTGAGCATGTTTTATACAGGCGGAGCTTTATCCATACCAAGAAGATACGCACTTTATCCACCTGCATTTTCATCAGGGACAACGCTTGCGCAAATTGCCATTGTCTTTGTCAGCATATTAACAATTGGATTTTTACTCTACCTAATTCAAACGATAAGAAGATGGGCAAGGTCATTTTGATAATTATAGCGCTGGGGCACATCGCCCTGGCGCAAAACTTTACAACTGAAACTGATACATTATTCCCGGTTGAATCAAGATACATATACAAAAATATAGACGATATCAAAATCATAACATCAGATAATCATCTAACTTCCCTCTCAAATCTCTGGCATAAAAAACCACTCCTTCTTACGCTTATCTTTTCAAGATGTGCTGGGATTTGCTCGCCCCTCGTATCATCATTGAAATTTTCAATTGAAAGAATTGAAGGCGATAAAAAAGAATATGATTTTTACACAGTTGTTTTAAGCTTTGACACCAGTGATACGCCGGAAGATATGGCGGTCTTCAGGAAAGGATTCAATTTATCTGAAAAAAGCGACTGGATTTTTGGCATCTTCGCTGAGAAGGAGAAGATAAAAAAATTTACAAACGAAATCGGATTCTGGTATAACTGGATTGATTCAATCGGGCAATATGATCATCCCGGTATGGTTGTCGGAATAAGGGATGGGAAAGTGGTGCGAATTCTTGTGGGTGGAAACATAACTGTTGTCAAACTGCGTGAGGTAATTGATGAGATAAAAGGTAACTTCATCCCGTTTTATGCACTTCAAAAAAATGTCGCATTCAGATGTTTAAATTACGACCCTGAGACGGGAAAAGTAAAAATTGGCGTAGGGACATTGATAATGTTTATCCCGGTGTTTTTCACATTTTTCATCACCTTTACAATTTTCATCATTTCGGGGAAAAACAAAAACCAAAATTCAAAAACAAAATGAGGTTAACAAAATGAAAAAATCGGGAAAATTTCTCATCGCATTTATTGCTCTCGCCTGTCTGGCGGGTAATGTTTATTCAATACCGCTGTTCGCAAGGAAATACAATCGTTCCTGCTTCACCTGTCATACCACACCGCCAATGCTAAATGAATTCGGGCGCAGATTTCAATCCAACGGTTATCAACTTCCAGGAACCGTTGAATCAACACCGATATGGATGTCAAATCAACTTCCCTTCGCTGCGATGCTTTCCAGCACATTCAGCTGGACAAAAGAAGAAACAAATGGCGAGAAGAAATCAACTTTTACTTTTGCGAGAACTGGCGCGGATATCTTTACAGCTGGAACGCTCGGAAAACATCTGTCTTATTTTGCAGCTGTAGTCGTTGATCCGGCTGAAGGTGGGGGCTATGAAGCAGCTGTTGAAGTTGCACATGTAATTTACAACAATATCCTTCCGATGAGCAATTTAAATTTAAAATTTGGTTCATTCCGACTTGACCTACCCTACCCTGTTAATCTTGCTTTGAGTGAATCGGGATATCTTGTCTATGAATATGCTTCGGAGGTTGAGGTGGGAGGAAATGTTCAGGCGGAATTTTCACTTGCCGAACCTCAACTTGGTGTATCAGCTTATGGCTTCCTTCCGCAAGTTCTTGATGGTTTGAGATATGAAATCGCCCTTGTAAATGGAACAAATGTAAACGAAGATATAGATAACACGCCTGATTTGTATGTAAGATTAAATCAAAGCGTCTGGGTAAACAATGCACCATTTAGAGCCGGGATACTTTATTATCTCGGAAAGATGAAAGGGTCGGAACAGGAAAATAAATTCAATAGATTTGGGTTTGATGCTGAACTTTATGACCCGTGGACTAAAAAAGTGAATGTTTACTTTCAGTATTTAACAGCAACTGATAAAATCACCGGCGGAGAGGAAAAGAAAATGAACGGAGGTTTCATCGGCGCAAATGTCTTTATCCTCCCGGAAAAACTTGCCGGTTATACAAGATATGATTTCATAAAAGCAGGCGATCAAAAAACAAATCAGATAACGCTTGGATTAAGATACCATTTTCTGCCCAATGTTTTCCTGACAGCTGAGTATTCAAGGCAGACAAATACCGCTATAAAGGTTCAAACATTTGTTTTAAAAGGTTTTTACTTGTTCTGAAAAATTTCAGAAAAAAACAAAATGGAGGCATAAAAATGAAGATAAAAATTATAGCAATCTCAATCTGCCTGGCGATTTTCATATACGGTTTTACAAGCGATGACCAGCCAAGCAAACCATCAAAAGAAGTCCTTGAACATGGGAAAAAGGTATTTAACTATGTCTGTGCGCCGTGCCATGGTAAAGATGGAAAAGGAGACGGCGTTGTCAGTTCAACGGTATTTGTCAAACCGAGAAACTTTACAACAGGTATATTTAAATTCAGGTCAACCGAGAGCGGAAATTTACCAACAGATGCCGATCTTTATGAATCAATTTCGCTTGGTTTTCACAATACAGCTATGCCAAGTTTTTCTCAATTAACACCGGAAGACAGGTATGCCCTTGTTGAATATATAAAGACATTTTCCGAGAGATTTTCAAACCCGAACGAATATCCGCTCAATGTCATAATGCCAACCGGAGCGATTCCGCTTTCACCGGAGAGCATAGCAAAGGGAAGAGAAATTTATTTAAGAATGAAATGCTGGGAATGTCATGGCGTAAGCGGGAGAGGTGATGGACCTGCGGCACAGCGTGGATTTAAAGATGACTGGGGAAATAAAATACTTATACCTGACCTGACAAATCCAAATGAAGTGAAGCGTGCATCAACAGTTGAAGAAATTTATCTTGTTTTCACAACTGGATTGAACGGCTCTCCAATGCCTTCGTATAAAGATATTTTGAGCGATGAAGAAAGATGGCATCTTGCAAATTATATTTATGCATTAATTCACGGGATTGCGCTTTACGATGGGAAAACGATTGACGAGTTAAAAAGCGAGAAATGATTGAAGGGGAGGGAGGTTTAAGCGCCTCCCTCGCCCGTTTCTTTATACCTCCCGTGTTTTATAACTCTACCTTCAACAATATACACAACATCTTCACCGATATTCGTCGCAAGATCTGCGATCCTTTCAAGATTTCGTGATATTCGTTCAATATGAATCGCGCGCTCAATTGTGGTTGGATCAGAAATCATATAAGTTATCAATTCACGCAAAATTTGATCCCTGTATGCGTCAATTATATCATCCCGTTCGCAGACATTTTTTGCAAGATTTGGGTCCTCTTTGATAAATGAATCTATGCCATCTTTCAACATTTTGATCGTCTCCTCAGCCATTTGGGGAAGGTCAATCAAGGGTTTGACCTGAGGTCTTTCTATCAGAAACAGCGCACTTTCAGCTATATTCACAGCCATATCTCCAATTCTTTCAAGGTCATTGTTCATTTTTAAAATCATGATTATGGTTCTTAAATCTCTTGCCTCGGGTTGAAATCTCGCAATCAGATTAACACACATTTCATCTATCTCAATCTCCATCTCGTTTGCCCTGGGTTCGTCAACCTGTAAAACATCCATCAAAATAGATTTATCACGGGTTAACAAACCACGAATGCTTTTTTCAATCATACTTTCAACGAGATTTCCCTGTTCAACTATTTTCTCTTTAAGTTTGTTCAGTTTTTCTGCCAGCATATATCATAAAATTTGTTTAGCCAATTTTTCCTGATAAAAACTCCTCCGTCTTTTCATGTGCAGGTCTTGTAAAAATTACATCAGTTGGACCATATTCAACAAGTTCACCAAGATACATAAAAGCGACATAATCCGAAATCCTTCCTGCCTGTCCGACATTATGCGTGACAATTACAATTGTCACTGTATCTTTTAACTGCTCTAACAATTCTTCAATCTTTAAAGTTGCAACAGGATCAAGTGCCGATGTTGGTTCATCAAGCAAAATTATATCTGGTTTCATCGCAAGTGCTCTCGCTATGCATAATCTCTGCTGTTGTCCGCCCGAAAGAAAAGTCCCTTTTTTATGAAGACGGTCCTTAACCTCGTCCCATAGTGAAACTTTCTTCAAGGTCTCCTCAACGAGTTCGTCCGCTTCGCTTTTTTTAAGTTTTATCCCGTTCAAAATGTATCCAGCTATCACATTTTCATAAATGCTCATAGTCGGAAATGGATTCGGCTTCTGGAAAACCATTCCGATTTTCCTCCTGACAAGCATCGGGTCAACTGAATAAAGGTCAATTTCTTCAACCCTGTGATTTTTTTCAATTAAAATAACTTTACCTTCAACCTTTGCCTTTGGTGAAAGTTCATGCATTCTGTTGAAACAACGAATAAGCGTTGTTTTCCCGCATCCAGATGGACCCATAATAGCGGTAATCCTGTTTCGCACAATTGATAGATTGACATTTTTAACGACTATATTTTCATCGTATGAAGCGGTTAAATTTTCAGTTCTTAAGACGATGTCCATCATCTTTTGCTTATTAACCTTGTTATTATGTTTAAAGATAAGACAAAAATGACTAAAATGAAAGATGCGCCCCAGGCTTTTGCCCACCACTCTTCGTATGGGCTTACTGCATAATTAAAAATTAAAAGAGGCAAGGCACTTATTGGTTTCAAAATGTTGAAATTTAAAAATGGATTTCCAAAAGCTGTGAAAAGAAGAGGTGCTGTCTCGCCCGCTATTCTTGCTGTTCCTGCAAGAATTCCTGTCAAAATTCCGCTGAATCCAGCTGGTATCACAACTTTTAAAATTGTCCGGTAATAAGGGACACCAAGAGCAAGGGATGCCTCTTTTAGTTCACGCGGGATTAACTTTAAAATTTCCTCGGTTGATTTTATCACAAGTGGTAGCATCATAATTCCAAGTGCAACGCCACCGGATAGTGCGGAGAAATGCCCCATCGGTTTTACAACCCAGAGATAAGCAATTATCCCGATTACAATTGATGGAACACCCTGCAAAATTTCCGAGACAAGTCGCGATAGAAAAGCAATTTTGCTGTCCCCTTTTTCAGCAAGGAAAACACCAGTGAGAATTCCGATCGGAACGGAGAGAGTTAAAGCAATTAAAATTAAAATCGTTGTCCCGACTATCGCATTCAGAATCCCGCCACCTGGCTCACCAACGGGTTTTGGAAGCGTCGTCAGAAATTCCCAGTTGATAACCGAAATTCCATTTTTAATGATAAAATAAAGAACAAGTAAAAAAGGCAATGTTGAAATGAGCGCAAGAATTGTCAAAAAAACTGAAATGATTCTGCTTTTTAAAATTCTGAATTGATAACTTCTCATTTTCTCAATGCTGTAATTTTTTCAAAATGAATCTACCGATCAAATTCACAATCATCGTTATAAGAAACAATGTAAGCCCAAGATACATCAAGCTTGAAAGATAAACATCACCTGTTGCTTCTGTGAATTCATTTGCAATTACACTTGCAATCGTATTCCCCGGGCTGAATATGTTTTCAGGTAGTCCGTGATAATTTCCGATGACCATTGTCACTGCCATGGTCTCACCGAGAGCACGCCCGAGAGAAAGAATTATCCCTGCTATAATACCCGACCTTGCATATGGAATCATAACTTTTTTTATTACCTCCCAGCGTGTTGCACCAAGAGCGTAAGCTGCCTCTTTAAGTTCATTCGGGACAAGTCGCATAGCGTCTTTTCCAATTGAAGCTGAATACGGAAGTATCATGAAAGAGAGAATAAGTGAAGCAGTAAATATGCCGACTCCATAAGGTGGAAGATCAAAGGCAATTTCAAATTCACGAACCATAGGAACAAGGAAAAACAATCCCCAAAATCCCAGAACAACTGATGGAACACCAGCGATAAGTTCCGTTAAATATCTCAAAACCTCGGCAAAGAATCCTCTTTTAAAGTATTCACCCAGAACTATGCTTATCGCAAGTGAAAATGGAAGTGAAATTCCCAACGCTATAAACGAAGTTAAAATCGTCCCATAAATGAAAGGTAAAGCACCAAACTCCTCTTGAACAGGATTCCAATTTGTCCCGGTAAAAAATTTAAATCCGAATTTTTTAAAAGCAAGATGAGAAGCATTGAACAAACTCAAAAAGAATCCGACGCCGAGAAATATCAAAATTACCGCTGAAAGAGCCAGAATAAAATTGAAAATTTTATCTTTATTTAATCCCGACTTCTTTATAGACGGGTTTACCATTGTATGTAATTGACTTGATTATCGCTTCAGCTTTTTTAACAGCTTCTGGTGGCAACTTTGCATAATCTAAAGGTTCAGTGTAATTCTGTCCATCGTGGGTCATCCACCAGAGGAGTTTGACAAGTTGTTTTGCCCTTTCAAATGATCTGTTTTTGTAGTTTTGCTCTTTGTAAACAAGAACCCATGTGAAACTGCTTATCGGATAACCCTCTTCAGCTTCTGTATCGGTGATTGAAATTCTTGTATCATCTGGAATTTTTACATTTCCTGCTGATGTGATTGATGGAAGTTCTGGTTTGATGAATTTGCCTTTTTTATTCCGGACAAGCGCCACAGGTAATTTATTTTGTTTTGCATAGATGAGTTCAACATAGCCGATGCTCCCGGACATTTGTTTTACAAGTCCAGTGACGCCTTCATTACCTTTTCCGCCTAAGCCAACTGGCCAGGCAACAGATGTTCCACGCCCGACCTTTGTTTCCCACTCCCTGCTTACTTTTGAAAGATAGTCAACGAAAACAAATGTCGTCCCGCTTCCATCAGACCTGTGGACGACAGTGATGTTCATACTTGGAAGTTTAACCCCCGGATTTAATTGCACAATTCTCGGATCATTCCATTTTTTTATTTTCCCGAGAAAAATATCAGCAATGACATCTGGAGTTAACTTTAATTCTGGATTTCCCGGAAGATTGTATGTTATCACAACTGCACCGAGGCAAATGGGTATGTGAAGAACGGGTGAATCAAATTCTTTCAATTGTCCCTCGTTTAAAAATGCGTCCGAAGCCCCGAAATCAACCGTTTTTTCCTTTAACTGTCTTATTCCCCCACCTGAGCCGATTGATTGATAATTTACCTTTACACCCGTTTGTTTGTAATAGACATCAAACATTTTTGAGTATAAAACATAAGGAAATGTTGCACCTGCCCCGAGAAGTTCTTTATCCTGGGAAAGTGAATTTGAAGTTAAAAGGTTGGAAATTAAAATTGCCAAAACAACCGATTTTAAAAATCGCATAATGTATCAAATTTTTCTTTTTAATCCAATCAAACTTAAGCAAAAACTCTTAAGACAGGGTTAAAAAATTGTTAAAAATCTGTTAAGATTCGGAAAGGGGTGCCGGGAAAAGGATTTCAAATTTCGTCCCGACGCCAACCTCGCTTTCCAAACTTATGCTCCCGTTATACATCAGAACAATATGTTTTACTATTGACAGCCCGAGCCCCGTGCCACCGCTTTGTCTTGACCTTGATTTATCCACTACATAAAACCTTTCAAATATCCGCTGGTGATGCTCCTTAGGTATCCCGATCCCGGTGTCTTCAACAGTTATTTTTATATGAGTTATTCTCTTCATCTCTGCGCTTTCAACCGATTCAACCTTTATCTTTATTCCGCCTTTATCTGTGTATCTTATGGCATTGTCAATTAAATTTGAAAACATCTGTTCCATTCTGAATGGATCTGCTTTAAACTTCGGCAATTTATCTGAAATTTGAACTTCACAAGATAAATTTTTTCTTTTGAGTTCCCTCTCGTAAATCTTCAAAATTCCTCCGATAAGATTTTTAAAATCAATTTCTTCCTCTTCAAACTTAATGCCCGCTTCAACCTCTGATAAAATCAAAAGGTCTTTTATAATCCTTGCCAATCTATCCGTATTCCTCTTTATTGGCTCAATGTAACTTAAAAGATTCAAAACTTTCTTTCGCCTGTCAAGTTTTTCAAGTTCCTCTTCCAATGTTTCAACATAACCCTTTATATTTGAAAGAGGTGTCTTTAGTTCATGAGATATGTTCTCAACAAGTTCTCTTTTTATCTGCACAAGCTCGCTTTGAAAACTCACATCGCTTAAACTCAAAATGATATCACCGCTTAAACTTTTCACGGCATTGATTAAATAGGTCTTCTCTTTTATCCCGATTTCTTTTGAAATTTTTTGCCCCGGTTTCAAATTTTTGTCGGTTATCAAATTCTTTATGAATTCATTTAAATCAAAATCACGGATGACTTCCCAGTAAAATTTTCCAGCACCGGTAGGAGAATGTTTTTGGATCACAAATCCCAATTTTGAGAATGTCGTCTCAAAATTTTTATTAAACTGCTTAATCCTTCCTTCACCGTCAATTATCACAATGGCATCCGAGACAAGTTCGCTTAAAATTTTGAATTTTTCATCATAATCTTTGAGATTTACCTCAATTTCTTCAAAACGTTTATACAAATCCCGGATGCGAGCAATTAAATCAGTTAGAGAAATTTCTTCGCCTGTTAAATCCTTTTCTATGTAAAATTTTTTGATTTGATCGCTAAGTTGAAGTAGAGGATTAAATAAATTTTTAAAGCACCATAAAGCAAAGATGCCGGATAAAATTAAACCAAGAATTGGTTTTAAAATCAATGAAAGCACAACAAGAAATAAAAATCCGAAAAATATGAAGATATTGAAGTTTTTCATTGTCTCATTCAACATCTATTTTATAGCCGACACCACGAACACTTTTTATCAGTTTGCCAAACTTACCAAGTTTGTCCCTTAAATTTTTTATATGCACATCAACAGTTCTATCATATACATTTTTCTCATCACCCCAGACGCTGTTAAGAATTTGTTCCCTTGAAAAAACCCAGCCGGGTTTTTGAGCGAGAAGTTTAAGGATTTTGAACTCGGTAAGTGTTAAGTCAATTTTTCTATCG